>NZ_JANMZH010000136.1:0-5854 GCF_031383065.1 Microcoleus sp. OTE_8_concoct_300
AACAAAATATGCTCGCAATCTTAAAAAGAAACAACAAAGTCTAGCTCGCAAACAGAAGAGTAGTAAAAATAGATATAAAGCAAAAAGTAAGGTATCCAAAGTCCATTCAAAAATTAGACGAGTTCGAGAAGATTTTTTACACAAACTATCCCGCAAGATAGTCAACGAAAACCAAGTTATTGCCGTAGAAAATCTCAATGTGAAAGGTATGGTACGCAATCACAACTTAGCGAAAGCAATATCAGATTGTGGTTGGGGCCAATTTTGTACGATGCTCAAGTATAAGTCTGAGTGGTCAGGCAAAACTTATATTGAAATAGATAGGTTTTTTGCTTCTTCTAAAACTTGTAGCGTTTGCCTCAATCAAGTTGATAGCTTGTCATTAGATATTAGAGATTGGACTTGCAGTCAGTGCAATACACATCACGATCGCGATGTCAATGCAGCTATCAACATCAGAAATGAAGCCTTGCGGATATTGGACTTAGGAACTAGGTCTACAGCCAATGGAGGGAATGTAAGACAACCGGGCAAGACTTCGGTTTTGTTAGATGCAGTTCCCTGTGAAGTTGGAAACCCCATCCCTCTATAGGGTGGGGTAGTTCATTATGTGAACTACCACACATCAACTGCTACGCATTATGATGTGGGCTTCTCAATTCAAGGGCAACATCCTCGGCAGCAGTGGACTTGCCGCCATAGTGTTTTGGTCTGACATTGCCTCGAAGCGCACTAACGCTGGTTCCCAACGCCCATATGCGTAAGCCTTCGTTTCTGATGTCGATCGCCGCGTTGATGTCTCTATCCTGTCGCGATTGACAGTGGGGAGAGTCAAATTCAGGGACTGATAGATCCATGGTTGGTATTGGCAACAAAGTATTTGAGCAAAAATGTGGCGAAGGGAAAAATCTACCTACTTCTAGGTCAACTTTTCCTTCTGCCTATGCTTTGTACTTGAGCATGGTACAGAACATTCCATGATAGCATAGATTCAAAGATAGAGCAAGGATTTTGTGAGTTGACGATTGCACCGCCTCGATGAAAGAGATTGTCAACTCACTCTACTCTCATCCTCCCGCGAACCCGAAGTGGTTATGTTGTGGGGATTCCCCCCTGTCTCGCTAAAATTATCGAAGGGTTTTCTACTCGGCCGATCGCTCCTCCAGGAAATGGATCGGTTTGCGATCGGTTGGGTGCTACGATTAAGCTGGTTAGTTTTTCTACGCTTTCAAAGCTGGGTGCTGAGGGCAATATTTGTTGCAGTAGTTGCCGCATTGACCGTCGCTGCAATGCCAGGGGTGCTTCGCGCAAAATCCGGCGATTTAACTTGACGGGAAGTTGAAAATTCACCTGCGGATTGTCTGCAATTGGAGACATTGCTCGCTGTAGCAAGTCACTGGCTGCAAGTTCGAGATATTCTACGTCGGCGCGGAGGAGTTCGGCTGTTTGAGCTAGCGCTTGTTGGGCTTTTGGGTTGAAATGAGTTTCCAAATAAGGCAATAATTCCGAGCGAATGCGGTTACGCGTATATTGCAAGTCTTGATTTGTAGAATCTTCCCAAATTGGTAGTTTTTGCTCTTGACAAAATTGACCTGTGTGTGATCGAGTTATTTCGAGCAAGGGACGAACTAAATAGATTTTAGATTTTAGATTTTGGATTTTAGATTGGGAATTTTCATCCTGATTTTCCAATCTAAAATCGGCAGATATTTGGGAGTTGGGATTTTCGCCGGAATTCCCTAATCTAAAATCGGCAATCGGCAATCGAAAATCGAGCAGCGGCCGCGTCCAGGTGAGGGCGGAAAGTCCGTCGGCGCCGCTGCCACGAATTAGGTTGTAGAGGAGTGTTTCGGCCCGATCGCTGGCTGTGTGGCCTGTAACAATGTAGGGGTAGTTGTGGGCGATCGCAATTTCGGTTAAAGCTTGATATCGCCACTGTCTGGCGGCTGCTTCTGTTTTGGGGATGTCCGAGGCTGTTTCCAAATAGTAGGATATTCCCCAGTTTTTAGCTAATTGTTCTACATGATTGGCCGAGGCTTCCGAGTCAGAACGCCAACGGTGATCGCAGTGAGCAATCCCTAGGTTCCAGCCCCATTTTGGCTGCAAATCTAGCAGTAATTTAATTAAACACAGAGAATCTTGTCCGCCGGATACTGCTACTAACAATCGCTGATGTGATGGCAATATTTGTCGGTGCAACAGCGTCCGGTGCAGTTGAGCGTGGAGGTGCGTCCAATTGGAAGATTCAGCCATGAGAGCAGTTTTTCATTAAGCAAGAAGAAGGAACTTCGGCAACGAGCAGTGTAGGGGATTTAATGGATGGATTTTGAGGAAAGAAGGGGGAGCATCCCCCTCTCCCTATCTCCCAAACTCCCACTCTTTGCCTTCCTAGCTCCACATTCCTAGACTTTGGGGGTCGCGGTCTGGATACCTAGATATAGGAAAATTATTACTTATTTGTGTTGATTCACTGAGATTTAATTGCTCATCTATATCGGTTTGATTTGAGCTATCGGCGCCGTAGATTTGCACGGTGTCTGATATTTCCGGGGCGGCAGAAAGGGCTTTTTGTTCTTTGATCTCAGGTTCGCTCGGGCTGAACTCCAGACGCATCCTAAGTTTTCCTTTTCTCCAGTTTTTCCCGGCACTTAATAGCTCGCAATCCATGCCCTCTGAGAATAATTTTTCTTCTACCAATTTTGACTGCATAATGGCCATAAATTCGCTCACTTTGAATGTACATTGATACATCAAAGCGCTGGTAGGGGCAGACAAAACATCGTTTTCTTGGGGAAATATTGGCGATTCTTCCATATCAATTGTCCTTATTTTAATGAAGTTCGGCAACGAGCAGTGTACGGTATTTAACTGATTTAACGGATGGATGTTGAAGAAAGAGGTTCTAGGTTCTAGGTTCAATATCAGAAAATTTGACAGTATCGCTGGTTGAGTAAGGTGGGAATTGCCCACCCTACAAGCGGAGAGGATATTAATCCCTATTGTTTGACTTATCCTGTTCTTCTGTGGCCCATTGGTGGATCAGGAATTAGAAAAACCAACCGTAGGAATGTAAACCTTTGCCTAACAGATTAACGCCTAGATAGCAAATCCAAACTACCACAAAACCTGTGGCGGCTAAAATTGCTGGGCGTCTTCCCTGCCAGCCGCGAGTGATGCGGGCGTGCAGGTAGGCAGCAAATACCAACCAAGTAATCAGCGCCCAAGTTTCTTTCGGATCCCAACTCCAGTACGAGCCCCAAGCTTCGTTAGCCCAAACCGCACCGGCAATAATGCCAACTGTCAGTAACGGGAATCCTAAACCGATGATGCGATAGCTAATGTTATCAAGAGTTTCTGCTAGATTCAAGCGCTGGGGCGAGAGAAGTTCTGCGGTTTGAGTTGGGGCGGTTGATGGGGTTTGAACGGTTGCTAATTCGAGCACTGCGGTGGTACCCAAACCGTTATTGTTGGAGTTGAAAGAGGGTTCGCTGAAAACTAATGCGCTGTCGGCGGTGGTTTCTGCACTTTGAGGTTCGGGGTTTTGAGGGCGTTGGAGGCGGTAGTTGCCGTTGCGGTTGCTGTTGGTGCCGAAGGAACTACCGGTGAGTTCGATTTTTTGACCGCGGGTGACGATTAAAAAGGCGATCGCCAGTAGCGCTCCTACCATTAAAGTTGAGTAACTCAGCATCATGACGCTAACGTGCATCATCAGCCAGTTTGATTTGAGGGCGGGTACTAGGGGCTCTGCAGATTGCATGGTTGCGGGCAGAGTCAGGGCTGCAAAGGCGGATATTGCCATTGCTACGGGGGATGTCGCTACTCCTACTAAGCGGGAACGGCTCATGTTTTCCGCGACTAGGTGGATGGCGGTGATTCCCCAAATTAGGAAAAATAGGGATTCGTAGAGATTGCTTAAGGGAAAGTAGCCGGCTTCTATCCATCGAGAACCGAGTAAAGCAGCGATGGATAGGTTGGCGACGGCCATTCCTGCGGTTCCTAGGGCCCCCAGGTAGGGAATGCCGGGGAAAGCTGCGCCAACCCAGTAAATGAGCATTGTTGAGAACAAAATGGCAAAGGAGATGTTGTCCAGCCAGTTCTGGAGTACGACCAGATCCATAAAAATTACTCCGGTAATGTTTTTACTTTTTTTTGCTAACTAGATCGATCGTACTGGGGTTGGGCAGTTTTGGGTTTGGGATTTAGAATTTTTGTGGCAATTCTGGGTTGTTGGCGGTTGTTGAGATGCCCGCGGGCGATCGACCCTAAGAGGCTAATAAATACGTCAAACGCTCTCCCCCTCGGCTTCCTGGGTTCAGGACCGGTAAGTAGTTAAGCAAAATTAATTACATAATTTTCTCCAAATTCTTTAAGTATTTTTTCCACACATGAAACAAGAGCTGGCCAGCTAGAATAGGCATTTATTTCGATCCATTCATATTTAATAAACCGCCACAGAATCTCAATTAAATTCAATTCTGGTGAATAAGTCGGTAGTTCAAAGATATGTAGACCGCGTTCTTTCCATTCTTCAAGTCGGTCGTAGATGAAATCGCTAGTATGAATAGAAGCTCGTTCAACTACAATAAATGTTGGTCGTTCGACCACAGAAAACAAACTATCTATACAGGCAGAAACTACATCAGAATTGATAGTCTGAGTCGAGACATAGGCGTTAAGATTATTTTTTCTATTCATGATTCCCAAGAGGTTTAAACGCTGACTACGCCGACTCTTGAGCGATAAATATTCACCGATATTTTGCCAAGCATAAGGAACAGAAGGAATCAGACAAAATCCTGTTTCATCTAAATAGTATAAATCTATCTCACCTATATCTTCGAGGCGTTGTAATTCTGAAAGTTGTGCTTGTTTTTCCTTGTATTCTATTGGGTCTGGCTCTCCTCCAACACCTCGACGCATCCGGTGCCAACTCAGGGAAAATGATTTAAGTATTCTCTTAATTGTTTGCGTGCTTATAGTAATATCCCATTCTTGTTGGATTTTTTGTACTGCTTGCTTTAATTGTCTTGGCTCGGATTTTACCCAGTCTCTTATTTGAGCTAATTGTGTACAATCAAATGTTTGTTTTCTACCGCGACCTGGCTTATTATATAGTCCGAGCATTCCCTCGGACTCCCATAGATTCAACCAGTTATACATAGTCTTATGACTAATTTTAAATATTTTCTTCAAGTCTTTATTTTTGACACCTTGCGAAACCAAGATCAAAAAATGTGCTCTTTGACGCACTTGATGATGTCTACTTTCACGATAAATTCGGATTAGTAATTTAAATGAAAGTGGATTAACATCTCTAAGTAAAAACATACACAATATCTCTCCGCACAACTCAATAGTCTTATTGTATCATAATGTTTGCTTGTGTAATTAATTTTGCTTAACTACTTACCACAGTGTTTTCTGTAGGCCCGTAATGGTTGACTAAGCTGAAACTCAAACCTGGACGAGGTGCTTGATGCAGCTTATAAGGAATACCCTGAAAACCCCGTGACTTCAGTCCGGGGATGAAAGGGCGTTGCAGGATTTATCCTGCCTGTTCTCTTTACCTCAGTCATGAACCCAAAATCCAATCTTTTTAATTCAAAAAACTTCCTTAAAAAGCTTTGGATAAAACGGGACAGTATGGTAAACTGAAACAGTCAGGGTTAAACTCCCTTGCCCGAAGTGAAACAGGACATGAGACACACTTTTAGGGTAAGGATTCAGGTCAAAAAAACTTCAGTGACGGCATCTGGTAAAATAAACGAATGAAAAAGCCCGCAGCCACCAAAGAGCAGAAAAAAACCCAAATCGAGCAGTTGAGCCAAGCTGAACTGGTAGAAATGGTACTGGG
>NZ_JANMZH010000185.1:0-2329 GCF_031383065.1 Microcoleus sp. OTE_8_concoct_300
CCCAGTTTGATAATTGAAACCGCCGATGCTACTGAGCCTGTACCTGAGCCGACCACAATCTTTGGTTCAGCTATAGGTCTATGCCTGGGAGGATGGCTGAAACGAAAGAAATCAAGTCAGCAAGATAAAACAACGCCACAAGCTTAATCTATCGTTATAGATAAGAAACGAAACTGGTCGAGAGAAAACACCCGGCGTTAACCTATGTATTTTTGTATTCCGTAATTTGTCCACTGGACAAGTTAGACTTGTTTACTGGACAAATTAAAGAGCGATCAATTAATGAAGTTCTTTGACCTAAAGTTGAAGAAATAGACTGCTATGCGACAGTAATTATCTGACCAGCAGTTAAACTGGTGAAATCATACGTTGTGTTACCAGCTTTTAGTTTTTCAAACTCGGAAGTTATCATAGTAATGCTATTTTTGGTAAAATTCACCCCTGTTCCCGATATTCCTACGGTATAACTTCCTGACGTTAATTCTAGTGTGTCCTTACCGTTTCCGCCATTAAAATTACCAGAACCAAAACCCTTGAGATAGTCTTTACCATTCTCTAAAAATACGCTGCCCATGCCACCAAAACCTCCGTCAGCAATCATGGAGTCTTCACCATTACCAGTAATAATGGTACCCTCATTGTAAATGCCAATGCTGCTAATGCCAGTTATTACGTCGTTACCATTCCCGGTATCAATGATGCTAAATTGGTTGATGTTAATGATGCCATAGCTGTCTGTACTCGTACCAGTGATGATGTCATTGCCATCGCCGGTATTTATAACACCCCTTTTTCTCAAGATGCCTCTAGCGGTAAGACTTGAGTTCAAGATGCCTCCATTGCCAGTGATGATGTCATTACCATTACTGGTAGTTATCGTGGAATAGTTGTTCTGGATACCTGCCATGCCAGTACCAGTGATTATGTCGTCACCATTTCCAGTATCGATGTTGGTGTCAGTATTAGATAGACCAACACCACCTATACCGTTGATTGTGTCGTTACCATTACCAGTAATTATGTCTTCAGCATAGAAGCTGATTCCCCCTCCATTCCTGGGGGCAGTGCCAGTAATTAAGTCGTCACCATCACCAGTATCAATGGTGCCTTGACTGTAAATGCCATAGCCTACATATGAGTCTACGCTATCGATCACCCCGTACCTACCAGCAATTATGTCGTTACCATCACCAGTATTAATAGCGCCTCCTTCCTTGTAAAGCGCAGCAGTAAAAAATCCCCCCACATTTTGGTTTGGGATAATGCCCGTAATTATGTCGTTACCATCGGTGGTATTAAGCGTACCCGTGTTGTAGAGACCAATGATAGCGCCAAGGATGTACTTGGAAGGATCGATGATGATTCCGTCGCTGATAGTACTCCAAGTGCCAGTTAGTATGTCATTACCAGCAAGAGTATTAGAGGTACCAGTATTGAATATTGGCTCTACCCCAGACGCGGGAACAATATCACCCTGATTAGTGAATGTTAGATTTGAAAGTTCAATTGTCATAGGAACACCTCGGTATTAAGATAAAAGTGAGAAATATATGTTACTATTGTAGTGCTATAGCGGTTCTCAAAAAAGTGAGGTATGCCCTATGCCCTATGCCCTATGCCCTATGCCCTATGCCCTATGCCCAGTCGTACCTCATCTTTCTGAGAAAGGCTATATCACACTTTACAATATTTTATTCTGTATTGTTTTATTTCTTAACATAATCAAAACTATCTTAATGAGTTTGTCCATTTTAACTTCACAAATAATGTTGTGCGCTTATTCATATCACAAACTCTTGGACTCGAAACAACAATTTTGTAACCCAAACTAATGATTAGATTTGCGGTAATTCCAGGGACGCTGACCACCATCGGGCAGCCGCCACACTCCGAGCTTAGCTTCTTGCGCCTGGGCTTGAGTTGATTCGATCGCCGACCAGTTCGGGCAATCTTTTTTGTATTGCTCGTAGCCATACGCCATACCAGCGATCGCCATTTGTGATTGAATCAAGCCGTAATTATTCCAAAGTTGAGCAACTGTCCGACCGTAACGATCGACTGTTATTGCTTGCACCTTGACTTTGTTTCCACCGCGATTCACTAGCGATCGAAGGTGATTGCGCGCTTCTTCACCCATTGGCTGCTTTAATTCCGGCGCATCAACACAGGCAAAGCGCACTTTGATCACTTCACCTTTGGACGATCGAACCCGCAGCGTGTCTCCGTCGTGTACCGAGCCTGGGATAACTTCATACTCTGGTAAGTTTGCTGCCTCATCAGGATCGGGCTCCCCATTGGGAATTTGAATACTTGCAGATTGACTTTGTGG
>NZ_JANMZH010000186.1:0-2805 GCF_031383065.1 Microcoleus sp. OTE_8_concoct_300
CCCAGTTTGATAATTGAAACCGCCGATGCTACTGAGCCTGTACCTGAGCCGACCACAATCTTTGGTTCAGCTATAGGTCTATGCCTGGGAGGATGGCTGAAACGAAAGAAATCAAGTCAGCAAGATAAAACAACGCCACAAAGTTAAGCTATCATTTGACAGAATTTACGCTGTTAACAAATCAACCCCAAAACGCTTCCTACCCGCGTCAGACGGCTCAAATTATATCTTAAATTGTGATTCAGGATAGGCTGCCACTCTGCCTGTGTCTGCAAATTTCCCTAATAAGAAACGAAACGGCTTTCGTTTCTAAAAAAGAAAAATACCTCGTTAACGCCGGGGTATTTTTGTATTCCGTACTTTGTCCACCGACTCACTGGACAAATTAAATTCTTTAACCTAGAGTTGAAAAAATAGACTGCTAGGCAACAGTAATTATCTGACCAGCAGTTAAACTGGTGAAGTCATACGTTGTGCTACCAACTTTTAGTTTTTCAAACTCGGAAGTTATCATGAGTTGGTTACCTTTGGTGAAAATTGTCGATTCGCCCCCCTCGCCCCATATCCCAACGGTATAAGTTCCTCGCGTTAATTCTAGTGTATCATTACCGTTTCCGCCATAAAAATCACCATTACCAAAACCATAAATAGAGTCTTCGCCGTCTCCTAAAAACACCCTTCCACTGCTATTCAAGTCTGATTTAAAATCTCCAGCAAAGATGTAGTCGTTGCCGTCACCAGTATTGATGCTACCCCCGTCTGATTTAAAACCTGCAGCCAAGATGGAGTCGTTGCCGTCACCAGTATTGATGCTCCCCCCTTTGTTATAAATGCCATATCCAGCGCTAACTCCATATCCACGATCAGTTCCAGAAGCAAGGATAAAGTCATTACCATCACCAGTATTAATAACACCCTGGTTATTAATAACGCCACTGCTAGTGATTATGTCGTCACCATCCCCAGTCTCAATGACGTTGAAGTTGTTAAAAGTAGAGTCAGTATAGTCTACCGTCGCCATAATCGATGCAGTGATCGAGTCGTTACCCTCTCCTAAAAACACCCAGCCACCGTTCCAAAAATTCCCCTGGGAAATGATGGAGTCTGGACCATTACCAGTATTAATGGTACCGCCGTTTGAGATGCCATTTCCAAAGTAATAGTTAATTTCGTCATAGTTGTTATCTCCAGGATAGCCTCCACGGCCAATGATGGAGTCTGCGTCATTACCAGTATCAATGTTACCCCGATTGACAATGCCATTGAGCTCGCTAGTACCAGTAATTATGTCCTCGCCATCACCAGTTGTGATGTCTTTAAAATTCTGAATGCCCCAGAGAAATAAGTAAGCCAGAACTCCGGAATTGGTACCAGTGATTGTGTCATTGCCATCGCCAGTACCCATAAGTCCATCGTTGAAAATACCCGTGCCACCACCTCCGCTATTATTGCCAATTATTATGTCGTTACCATCATCGGTATTGAAGGTACTCTCTCTGTTTAAGATACCGTTATTACCATAACCCGAAGAGATTGCATTACCAGTGATTACGTCGTTGCCTTTTCCAGTATCGAAAATGCTGTAGTAAGTAAATATACCGTCCCCGCTTTGTTCAGACATTTTAGGGTCGGAATTACCAGTGATTGTGTCATTACCATCACCAGTAGTTATGGTGCCAGACAAGCTTTGGATTCCCTTGAGCGGACCACTGCCAGTAATTATGTCGTTACCATTTCCAGTTTCAATGGTTCCTATTGTGTTGTAAAGACCCACATCATTAAAAAAAATTCTATCTTCTGTGAAGGCACCGATGCCCGTGATTGTGTCGTCACCATCATCGGTATTCAGTGTACCACTGTTGTAGAAGCCGCTGGAGAAATCGCTAATCCTTTCCTCAATGTCTATATGGTAACCAGTAATTTTGTCGTTACCAGCAAAAGTATTAGCGATGCCAGTATTGAGTATTTCTTCCACCCCAGATGCGGGGACAATATCATCCTCATCAGTAAACGTTAGATTTGAAAGTTCGATCGCCATAGGAAGACCTCGGTATACAGTATTATATGTCGTATTGCTATCACAATTTACGATATTTTATTTTGTATCGTTTTATTTCTTAACAGAGCTAACAGCTAAGGTTTCAGGCATATCGGAATTTGCTACTGATTTATTCTCTGGAAGAAGCGCAACCGGGTGCGCTTTTGTCAGAGGATAATTCTAATTTGTCCAATAATTCGGAATCGAGCAATCGATCCGCTGTGTTTCAAAAGTTGACAAGAGAAAATTAATATTTTTTATTTTTAATTATTTTTATTAGCTTTTCTCCAATTCCAAGGACGCTCAAAGTTAGGCGATCGCCACACGCCTAATTTATATTCGATCGCAGTTTTCTCACTTGATTTAACTGCATCCCAGTTAGGGCAATTCTTTGAGTATTGATCGTAAGCAAAAGCCATCCCCGATGCGGTCATCTGCGACTGTAACAGTCCCTTCTTTGTCCATAGTTCTGCCACGCTGCGACCATATCGATCTGTCTCAATAATGTTAACTTTCACTTTTCCTCCCGCTTCATTAATCAGGGATCGAAGGTGATTGCGCGCTTCTTCACCCAGCGGCTGCTTGAGTTCCGGCGCATCCAGACAGGCAAAGCGCACTTTGAGGATTTCACCTTTGGACGATCGAACCCGCAGCGTGTCTCCGTCGTGTACCGAGCCTGGGATAACTTCATACTCTGGTAAGTTTGCTGCCTCATCAGGATCGGGCTCCCCATTGGGAATTTGAATACTTGCAGATTGACTTTGTGG
>NZ_JANMZH010000203.1:0-2048 GCF_031383065.1 Microcoleus sp. OTE_8_concoct_300
CTTATTTCTCTGCAGTCTTCAGGGTTTTTCACCCTTACCACTTTTGGCCGTGTCACCAGAGGCAGTGCCAGCACCCCGATTCTATCCCGAGCGAGGTTGTTAAATTCCCAGGTGGCGACTATATTTCCTGGCCCACTCCTGAGCGAAAATATCTCGATGCCTCGCATCATATTTACAATACACACAGCCTCTTTCTGAGCTTCAGACAGCGGCTTTGTTTTTTTGAGATGATAAGTAGCTTCACCTAAAAAAACATGACTTCTCATATCATTTTCCTAAAGTCTTGCTACAGAACTATTTTCGCTTATTTTGCTCAACAATAGCTCAAAACTACTATTCTGCTTTTTCTGAGCATTTATACTTATTGCAAAAGTGACGCGCTCCCAATATGCCAGCTTAACGCTACCAAATTCCCGAGCACCCAAAACTATCACTTCGTAATCTGATAGTAACTCTAAAACTGGAGCGATCAAGTTCAAGGGGTGACAACGCCGTCACAACGTCGGTATCATCAGGGACATAGCCCTCAAACCCCTCTGAAAAAATGGTAGCTTGTTCCGTCTTATTGCCATTAATTCCTCAATCATTTTTTCACAACCTTCTATTCCTATTACCCAAGCATGACCATACAATCCCATCCAAAAACTACTATGTCGGCGTATAGTTCGCTTAACTTCTTTGATGCGACCCACATATTTTTGGATACCAAGTTTTTGAATTTCTTTTCCTTGTAAAGTGGCGCAAGTGTACGCAAAAGCTATCAATAAAATTAAAGTTTTCAAGCGCTCAGTCGAAGCGTGGCTTTTTTCAAGATTATAGCCTCCTGTTTTACAATCTTTGAACATAGCTTCGATTCCACTCCGACATTTAAATGTGGCGACAGCTTCTTTCAGACTTCCTAAATTTGTGAGCAGATACCAACCTTCGTCTTCCCCATGACCTCTATATCGACGCTTCCAATAACCTGCAATATCAAATAAGCCAAACCCTTTTTGCTTGGTAACTTGAACATCCTTGAAATAAAAGCTAGTACCTGGCATTAAACCTAAATCACTTAACCGTTTAAAATTTTCTCCTTCTTCTTCAATATATCGCCCCTTTTGTATTCTTAAAACAAACCTTACATTCTTTTCGCCTAACCATTTGGCAAGTTTAACGCTACCAAATTCGCGGTCTCCTATGAGCGCAAATTTATATTTGGTTAGTAGCGAAAAAATTGGTCTAATTAATTGTTTTTGCTCTCGGATATTACTGCACCCTTTTTTGGGTAAAATCTGCCAGTATAACGGTAAAGCTCTTTGCTGCCAAATTAGGCAGATGAAAAATCTGGGGGGGTGACAAAGAAGCCTAGGAGATAGACCGAATAAGGGTTGCAGCCCGCATGCCTTGTTGATAAAAGCGGCGTTTATTGGGAGTTAACTTCATTAACTGTTCCACCTCTAATGAAAATTGTTCGAGGTAATCAACCCACTTTTCTCCATCTTGCGCCAACACCAAATGTACTCCGTCTGCGATATCTTTTCTTGGGTTCTTTTCGGCGACATACATATTTTTGTACCTGCTTTTTCCTCAATTGAGTACCTTGAAATATTGCCTCCAAGTAGGCGAGCGTCATCAGCAGAATCATGTTAATAAGTCGGTTTCCTTTGAGGCTAGTTCCTTCAAGATCGTAGCCTCCTGTTTTACAGTCTCGGAACATTTCTTCAATGCCCATCCGTTGCTTGTAAGCATCGATCGCTGCAGGCAATGAGCCTAAATCTGTGAGAATAAACCACGCTTCCTCAACCTTCCATGCGCCATAGTTTCTTTTCCACTTACAAGCAACATCAAATCCAGTGGCATGCTGAGTTGGGAGCATGTCACTTTTGCAGTGAGCAATTATACTCATGCAGGTTTTCCCTGATTACCAATTAAGCCGTTTAAGTAAGCACAACGATGAGCTAATACTTGTCCCACATGTTCTGATTTCCAACTCGCTCCTGATATTTTAATTCGTCTGCCTATTTGCTTAATGCCTGATTCTACCGCTCCTGAACCAATTGAACAGA
>NZ_JANMZH010000224.1:0-6965 GCF_031383065.1 Microcoleus sp. OTE_8_concoct_300
ATGTCTCTTGATGTAGTCCACAGTACCGTTTAAAGTCGGCGGGGTTTAACTTTTGTACTTGTTCGTAATTCATCTTATGGGAGCTAATTATTTCTTTTATTTTACCTAGAACGAGCGCACTTTCGCAAGAGGTCTATTCAAACGAAGCTGATAGAAGCTGCTGAAAGATTAAGCACAGAACCGGAAGGTGATATTGCTTTTCAAGTTGCAGAGGATGCTTTGAAATTAGAAAGAGATGAGATTATCGCGCTTCGCTTGGCCGCTGTAATCGCAACTCATTAATCAGCGAAGGTATCACAATGCCCATGCACACCGACGGTATAGAAGTGGCTTGGTGAGTTCCAGAGGCGGTCTGTGGCGGGTGAACCGGATCGTGATACGTTCTATAGCAATGGTGAACAAGATACCTGCGACTCAGGCGCATCGGTTGGTTCAGTTTGGTCCAGATGTTCTTAAGTGGTTTCAAGCTCAAGGCCCAGACATAGAGAGCCCTGATTAATTCAGTCTTACGTCATCATATCGAGAGCTGTGGTGAGCAGTCAGCCGTATAACCATTTTGTTGCAGCGGACTGGAGGAGGTGCTTGGTGCATTCCCAAGATTACGTGCAGCCGATGAACTCAGCCTTTATGCCTCTGAGTCCTCGGTGGGGGCGGTAGTTGAAGCATTATCTGTTTAGTGAACAGAGGCAAGCTAGCATAAACAGTCCTAAACGCATTAACAACCTAATTATGTCATTGGCAAGGGTGGCGCGAAGAATCTCAAACCCTTGCAACACCGTTACAGTACGTAAGTCCTATTAATAAAATAGCGATCGCGCTGCCCATAACAGTCCTTAAGTTGACACGACGAAAGGCACTGCCCACTCCCTACACAAAGGGCCAGTTAGAAAAGCGGCAAGCCTTTTTCCTGAAGATCCCCCTTTCGGATAAGATTAGATACGCAGCAACCAATGAGGACACGATGTTATGAGCCAAGACGACATTTTCACTAGAGTCCAGAAAATTGTGAAAGAGCAACTGGAAGTCGAGCTGAGCGAAGTCAAGCCCGAAGCCAACTTTGCTAACGATTTAGGAGCAGATTCCTTAGATACAGTAGAGCTGGTAATGGCCTTGGAAGAAGAGTTTGATATTGAAATTCCCGACGAAGCAGCCGAAGGAATTACTACGGTTCAAGCTTGTGTAGATTACATCAGCAGCCAACTTGCAGCTCCAAAAGCATAAAATACCTGTCTTTTCCCCTAAGAGGAGAGAAGTTAGAAAACTGGAAACTCCTCTTTTGTTCTGCGTTCTGGGTGTTTAATTTTTTGAAACTGAAATCATGACAAATTTAGAGCGTAAGCGCGTTGTTATCACGGGTCTCGGCGCGATTACACCGATCGGCAATACCTTGTCTGAGTATTGGGATGGGTTGCTTGCCGGGAAGAATGGTATAGGCCCGATCACCTTATTCGACCCGTCGCGGCACGACTGCCGCTTTGCCGCAGAGGTGAAGGGTTACGACCCACACGACTATTTAGAGCGCAAGGAAGCAAAGCGGATGGATCGCTTTGCTCAATTTGGGGTGTCAGCGAGCAAACAAGCTGTTGCTGATGCGAAATTTGAGATTAACGACCTGAACGCAGAACAGGTGGGTGTCATTCTTGGCACTGGCATTGGCGGCCTGAAGGTTTTGGAAGACCAGCAAGAGATCTATCTGAATCGCGGCCCCGATCGATGCAGCCCGTTTATGATTCCGATGATGATTGCGAATATGGCCGCGGGCCTGACGGCGATTCATACGGGCGCTAAGGGGCCAAACTCTTGCACCGTGACGGCCTGCGCTGCCGGGTCGAATGCGGTGGGTGATGCGTTTCGCCTAGTTCAGGGGGGTTACGCGCAAGCCATGATTTGCGGCGGTACGGAAGCTGCGGTGACACCTTTGTGCGTGGCGGGTTTTGCTGCGGCGAGGGCGCTTTCGACTCGCAACGATGACCCGACTCATGCTTCTCGTCCGTTCGATCGCGATCGTGATGGTTTTGTTGTCGGCGAAGGTGCTGGCATTCTGATTCTAGAAGAAATGGAATACGCTCTGGCCCGTGGCGCGAAGATTTACGCAGAAATCGTGGGCTACGGTTTAACTTGCGATGCGTATCACATGACTTCCCCGGTACCGGGGGGGGAGGGTGCGTCGCGGGCGATCGCTTTAGCGCTCAAGGATGCGGGTTTGACGCCGGATCAAGTGAGCTATATCAACGCTCACGGCACGAGCACGCTTCCCAACGATTCTACGGAAACCAAGGCGATTAAGCGGACCTTGGGAGACCACGCTTACAAAGTAGCAATTAGTTCTACCAAGTCAATGACCGGTCATCTTTTGGGCGGTTCTGGGGGAATTGAAGCGGTGGCGACGGTAATGGCGATCGCCAATGACAAAATCCCGCCGACAATTAATCTGGAAAATCCCGATCCTGAGTGCGATTTAGACTATGTTCCTCATACAAGCCGCGATCTAAAAGTGGATGTGGCGCTGTCGAATTCTTTTGGATTTGGCGGCCACAACGTGACACTGGCCTTCAAGAAGTTTGTTCGGTAACGGGCAATTTGAAAGTCGAAATTCGAGAGTTAAAGGGTGAAAAATTAATTTTTCACCCTTTAATTTTTAGATAGATTTTAGATTGGGCGATCGACTATTAGCAGTAGATCCAAATTTTAAATTATTCTAGGCTAGATGCAAAAGCCTGCACTAATTTATTGTCGGAAGTAATTGCCGAAATCGAATATTTATGGCCCGCTGAGCTAGGAAACTTAACAGAAAATGCTTGTACATTTTCTTGATTCAAATTAGGGGGATAATACTGCTTGATTTTGTCAAATGTCAGTTCGCCTCCTCCTGTAATATCAGTTGTATAGCCTGTTTCAAGTTCGTTCATATACCCCAAAGCTGCTTCAAAGCCTTCGGGATCTTGCTCTGCCTCAATTTGAACATTTAAAGGAATTCCAAAATCGTTTTCGTAAACTAAGCCGATTACTCCTTCCCTTTTCCATTCATAAAAACTGATTTTATCCTTATTAATTTGAATAAACTTTTCGCCGTTTCGGACAATTAAATAGTTTTCTACATCAAAAAGTATGGGTGGATCGGAAACTATAGTAAGTTCTCCCCATTCCCCTCTTAAATAGTATTTGTCATCCGCCCTAAAAAATTCGTCTATGTTCCCGTAATCAACGCCACCATCTGGATCTGCAATTGGGCTGATGTTGTTCAGAACTAAATCGTAGGTTTGAGGGTGGGGAAAATTGACGGTCATCCGCCGATAACAATACTGTTCCCCTGGTAAAGGCTGAGTGTATAGAGAGTGATTTTCAGTGAGGACAGCTTCCAAGAGGATTTGTATAGATGTTTTAGCATTAATGCTAAGTACATAGCTATCCTCTAGATAAATATTTTCAAATCCCGGAAACTGCCAGTAGTTTAAGCGTTCCATTGTTAAATGTCCCAATCAATAGGAGTATGATTAGCTGGACTTTTTCTGTTAACGAGCTTTCCTTGTAGATCGATTCTACTGCCTTTAGCATTTTTTAGCTCTACATGAGGAGGATTGCTTCCCGGAGCTCTTTGAGTTCCCTGTTTAAGCGTTAGCCTAGCTTTTCCGTTTTTATCAATATATTTTAACGGGCCATTAGGTGTTTGAGTAGGATGCCATCCCTGTTGTGACTCAGCCCACACTTGAAAGTCGCTGGCTTGTGGATTGATGTTAGTTGAGATAGCTTGTATTATTCGTTGCCATGCCATTCGCCCCGCTAGAGTTGCCATACTAATAATTCACCATAAATTAGCTCATTCTCCAGGTAACAACTCCAACCGATATCGATACAAAGCCACAGGATGCCCTCCAGCAGCAAAATAATCCGGGTCTTGCGGCGACAAATAAATCGCTGTCACCTGATCCGCCTCAATTCTTTTACTCGCAGAATCGCCATTTTCTCGGCCTCCAACAACTCGATAAGCCGTGGTTGTTTCCACCTCGTTTAAATAAATATCAGACTCTCCCCGAAAAACTTGCTGAGAAATCTCTGTAGACACAAACTCGCGAGGATTCGGCGTCTCAGTTCCACGACTGGTAACAATCGAAATTAATTGGCGTTCCCCTTTCAAAACAGTAATTTGGCGGTTGGGATTGGTCGGATCGACTTTCACCGAAAGTACCCCACCATCGCCTAAATAAGCCTTAGCAATATTCAAACCGTTAAAAGTGCGATCGGCTACAATCTTTGTAGCTTTTTTAGATGTATAATTATAAATAAAACCAATATTTTTTTCCGGTTGAAATCGCACTTTAAATAATACTGGCTGCTGCAAATACTGGCGGTTGCTTTCAAACCCAGGCGTCACAATATTTGGCGCTAAAGGAGCCGCTAAATCCACCAAAGTGCTCGCAACATTCCAATTGCCGCCCATCCAGTCGGGATATACCAAATCTCCCTTAGCGACAGCGATAGGAGGCTTGCTTTCCCAATTGGGAAAACTGGAGAGGCGATCGCCCAAAACCCCCGCCCTCGCACCGCCACCCCACAGCAACACCAGCAAAACCAAACAAAAACTCCAAAATACCTTCATACCCAATTACATACAAACAACTAACCTTCTGTCTCACTTTCTCTTCTTTCTCTCTTCTCTGCGTTCTCTGCGCCCTCTGCGGTTCATTAATTCAGAAATTAGACAACAAACGAGTTAAACATCATATTTTATACCCTTCTCAGAAACAGGCCTCCTGCCTGTTACACAAAAATCAATTTTATTCTTATGGGGAGTAGGAGTTGGGCAGGATATCCCGCCCCCAATATGCAATTTCAAGGTAAAAAAGCCTATGTTTTAAAGCGCTTCAACAGGTGCAGGTTCCCAAACTTCCCCGTATTTCTCCTGCAATTGGTGCCAATTTTCCACCTGTCCCGGTTCGTATTCCCCCGGTTTTCCCCACTGCAAAAACGCGCTCAAAGCAGCCTCATTTTGTTCGTCCAGAAAACGGATTGCATAAGTAGTAAAATTGCCTCTTTTCGCCTCCCCAGTTTCAAACTTCACCTGTTTGATTTTGTCCATATTCAAGTGAAACTCAAATATATCGGCGTGCATATTGGCATATTTACCCTTTGGCAACTCGGCATAAAATAGCTTGTGAATTGAACCGCGAACTTCCAGCACAGCCGCGCTGCTAGTCACGATTAGACGCAGCGTTCCCAATTGTTCGCAAGCTTCCAAGAATTCTTTCAGATTAGGCATAATTTAATTTGGGAATTGGGAATTGGGCATTGGGAATTGGGCATTGGGCATTGGTAATTTGTAATTGGTAATTAAAAACAACAATAACTAACAACCAACAACTAATGACTAATGACTAATGACTAATGACTAATGACTATTTTTCGTGCAGTTCGTAAGCAGCGACAATCCGCTGCACTAGCGGGTGTCGCACCACATCCGCCTGAGAAAACTCGCAGAAAGCAATGCCCTCAACGTTGCGCAGAATGTTTTGGGCAACTGACAATCCCGACTGTTGGTTTGGTGGCAAATCTGTTTGAGTGATATCGCCCGTCACTACCATTCTCGATCGAAAGCCCAGACGAGTCAATACCATTTTCATTTGAGCCGGCGTTGTATTTTGAGCTTCGTCCAAAATTACGAAAGCATTGCTAAGAGTACGCCCCCGCATATAAGCTAAAGGAGCTACTTCGATCAAGCCTCTTTCCATTAAATCGGCCATTTTTTCAGGGTCGATCATTTCTTGCAGGGCGTCGTAAAGCGGGCGCAAATAGGGATCGACTTTTTGCTGCAAATCTCCCGGCAAAAACCCTAATTTTTCGCCAGCTTCCACGGCTGGTCTTGTTAAAATCAGCCGTTCGTACTGCTTGCTCAACAGCGCTTGTACGGCGAAAATAGCTGCTAGAAATGTTTTGCCAGTACCAGCGGGGCCAATGCAAAATGTCAGGTCGTGGGTGCGTACTGCTTGGACGTATTGCCGCTGCTTGAAGGTTTTGGCTCTAATTTCTTCGCCGCGGCGGGTTCTAGCGAGAACGTCTCGCTGCAAGTCTTGTAAATCGCCTTGGCGGTTGGTATCCAAGGCTTGGCGCGCCGTCTGGATTTCAACTCCGGTAATATTTTTGCCGGATTTCCAATAGTCGGAGAGCGATCGCACTAATTTATGACACAATTCTACTTGACTTTTTGTGCCGGAAATCAGTAGTTCTTGCCCTCGCATTACCAGGTTAGCGCCGGTTTGCTTAGAGATAATTTTCAGGTTTTCTTCTTGATGGCCCGAGAGCGACATCGCGCTTTGAGTGTTCGGCAACTCTATTGTTAATTTTTCAATCATGCCAACATAAGCTCCCTCCAAATAAGCAATTAAAAGTTAACAATTAACAGTTAAATCAGTCACTTTTTGCGAACAAAAAAACGCCCGTTAGTAGGTTTTACCTAGTATCTAAGGCGTCTTTTAGATTTAGCTCCCAAATGAGTTTGGTGCTTGAGATACAAATCAAATCTCCTTTCAATCAAGTCAGGCAACTTTAGATTTTAGATTTTAGATTTTAGATTTTAGATGTACCTCATCCCGCTGACATTTGAGATTTAAAATTTTACATTTGTGTCCGATCGCAAAATCGGCAATCTCAAATCAAGCGGGGCTTGTAATACAAAGTCTACAACAGGCAATCTAAAATCTAAAATTGTTTTTGGGATCGGCAGTTAATAACCGGGAGTATTTCTGCTCGTTCTAAACGTAGGTGTGTTAGTACGGCGAGGTTGTTCTCTCGGAGTTCTGCTAGCTAAGGGACTCGGCGACGGAGGTGGCATCCGGGGTCGGAAGTCGCCTCGCGGCTCGCGCGCGCCCCGCGGCGGCTTCCCCCCCCCGAAGCCACCACCGTCGCCGAGGCCCAGATCGAGCAGAAAACACATAGAACAACCACGCCCTACTAAAAAACCAACGTTTAGA
>NZ_JANMZH010000290.1:0-5296 GCF_031383065.1 Microcoleus sp. OTE_8_concoct_300
GTCTGTTGCCTTCTTCCTCCTTGCTACAGGTGAAGAAGTCGGCTGGTCGGGATATGCCGTTGATGCTCTGCAAGAACGATGGTCTGCACTAACAACCGCCATCATTGTAGGCTTGGTGTGGGCAATATTGCATTACCCATCAATCATTCAACAGGGTCACGGTTTGATATGGATACTATGGGCAACTCTCGGTACTGTTAGTGTCCGGATACTTATGGTTTGGCTTTATAACAACACTGGGAAAAGTGTATTTGTGTGCATTCTCTTTCACACCCTAGCTAATATGGGGAGGATTTTATTTCCCAAAAATCAAACCCACAATCCGCTAGTTGACTATCCTGAAGTTCACTATTCAATAATTGCGATAGCTGCTGTCATTGTAATTTTTCTGTGGGGTTCAAAGACATTAGCCCGATATAGATATACTTGATTTCGGCCCCGTTGGTTTCCTGAAAACCTATGAAAGTAATATGTCATTTCCCCATGCTTGAAAATTTAGCTGGGCTAAGTAAATTAGTCCAGCAAAGCATTCAGGAAGTTCAAAAATAGTTATTAACAAAACAAGAAACTGTAGCCCACAGAATTTAGTAAAATAATGAAACAATTATTAACATATACAATTGCCATAATTCAGGGGGGAGCAAATCTAAATCTGCAATAAATTGGGATGATAAATTCCTTTAATCCTCCAGCGGTTATCACTTTCCTCGGCTAGAAATCTTGCACAAAAATCAATCAGCCTTTTAGGGGATGACTCTTGGGCCAACCCCACAATAAAATTGAACTTTAGCTTAGCTGGTCTGAAAGGCTGTTCGTGCAAATGGTGCAAGATGTCCGATCGCACCTTACTCTCTTCAAGGAACAACGATGAATTACGATATCTTTGACGAACAATACTACCTTTCGCAATATCCTTGGGTGAAACCAGCCATTGATGCAGGAAGCATCAAATCTGGACTAGAACACTTTCAAAAATACGGTCAAGCCGCCGGCCTCACAAAAGTATCGCGCTATTTTGACGAAGCTACTTACCTTGCTGGCAACCCAGACATCGCTGCCTTAGTCCGCACTCCCAGCAACCCAAACGCACCTTTTGCTACAGGCTTAGACCACTTTATCCAGTTTGGCTACGAAGAAGGCCACACCCCCGTATCGCCTGAGTACAACGAAGATTTTTATTTAGCAAATAACTCTGAGTTGCGATCTTTTATCGGGGCTAATGCAGCTTTCAAATCAGGATACCAGCATTTCATTCAATTCGGGGCAAAAGAAGGTCGTTTTGGGACTTCATTTTTTGAACCAGAATACTTAAGGAAAAACCCCGACATCGTGCCGTTTGTCAACTCTGGAAATTTGAAAACGGGTCGGGAACACTACTTCAATTTCGGAAGAAGCGAAGCCAGCCGCTCTGCTACTTTCGTCGGCACTCGCGGCAACGATATTCTCACAGGTATTGGCGTGGGGAATAACGAACTGATTGGAGTGGAAGTGGGTATCGATCGCATTGGCAATCGGCAATACGAAAGCTTTGGAACTAATGAATTTGATGTGCTGACTGGCGGGCCAGGAGTTGATACATTCGTACTCGGAGTTCCTGCTACAGCCACGAATAGCCCGATACCGCTGTATTTGAATAACGGTCAAGCTACTATTCGGAACTTCAACGCAGCAGATGATTTGATCCAACTGTCAGGAACTTCTTTAAGCACCTACGACTTAACTCCCGTTGGCAACAATTTGTCAATCCAGCGTTTTGGAGATGTGCTCGCCGTGATTGAAGGAGGAGGAAGTTTGAATTTAGTATTCCAACAATCTAATAGTAATAGTACTTTCTTGATTGGATAGTCATTGGTCATTGGTCATTGGTCATTAGGTAACGCCGATGATTCATGAATTTTTTATCTGGAAAACTAATGAGTATTCAAGCTCAAAATCATCCAAACATCAGGAGTAAAACATGGCTAACTACGCAATTTTCGACGAACAATATTACCTCTCGCAATATCCTTGGGTCAAACCAGCCATTGATGCAGGAAGCATCAAATCTGGACTAGAACACTTTCAAAAATACGGTCAAGCCGCCGGCCTCACAAAAATATCGCGGTATTTTGACGAATCTACCTACCTTGCCGACAATCCAGAGATAGCACCCTTCGTCCGCACAGTCAACCCAAACGCGCCCTTTGCGACCGGACTAGACCACTTTATCCAATACGGTTACGAACAGGGTCGCAGCCAAGTATCGCCTGAGTATGACGAAGCGTTTTATGTAGCAAATAACCGAGATATATTGCCGTTTATTCAGAATGGAACTTTTAAAAATGGCTACCAGCACTTCCTTCAATTCGGAATCAAAGACGGTCGGTTTGGAACTTCATTTTTGGAATCGGACTACTTACAGAAAAACCGCGATATTGTGCCGTTTGTCAACTCTGGAGCCTTAAAAACTGGTCGCGAACACTACTTCAAGTTCGGAAGTTCCGATCCAAGCCGCTCTGCGACTTTTGTTGGAACTTCCGGCAATGACATTATAACGGGTTCCGGGGTGGGGAATGCCGAATTAATTGGAGTTGAAATAGGTGTAGAACCTCATTACGGTGCCCGATTGTATGAAAGTGATGGCAGCAATGAATTTGATACTCTCATTGGCGGTATCGGTCGTGATAAATTTGTGTTGGGCGAATATCAAGACTTCGCCCGTAATGTGTCATTGCGTGGAGTACAGTATTACATCGGGCCGGGTTTTGCTACAATTCGGAACTTTACCAAAGGTCAAGATAGCATCCAGTTATTAGTGGATTCCTCAGATCAGTTATTGGTGTTTCCCATCAACAATAATCGAGATTTAGCTATCCAAAGGAAAGGCTATCCCACCTTTGAGAATGGAGTTTCTGTTCCCTCAACCAGTCCATTTGATACAATTGGTGTTATTGAAGGTGGCGGAAATCTCAGTTTGAATCTATCACCAGGATCTGGTTTCACACGTTTACTTACGTAGAAATCTCGAAGCTATTCAGGATTTGCCCGATCGCTGCTGGGAGTACGATCGCACATTCAACAAAATCTGCGATCGCACTTGCCGATGCCAACAACTCGCCTTTCGCGACTGTACTTTACTTTTTTTAAAAAAGCAACCATGAATTACGACATTTTCGACGAAAAATACTACCTCGCCCAATATCCGTGGCTGAAACCAGCCATTGATGCCGGAAGCATCAAATCTGGGAAAGAACACTTTGAAAAATTCGGTCAAGCCGCCGGCTTAACTAAAGTATCGCGGTATTTTGACGAAGCTACTTACCTCGCTGGCAGCCCAGACATCGCTGCCTTAGTCCGCACTCCTAGCAACCCAAACGCGCCTTTTGCAACCGGACTAGACCACTTTATCAAATTAGGTTACGAAGAAGGTCGTACCCCCGTATCGCCTGAGTATGACGAAACGTTTTATCTAGCAAATAACCGAGATTTACTGCCGTTTATTCAGAACGGAACTTTCAAATCAGGCTACCAGCACTTCATTCAATTCGGGGTAAAAGAAGGTCGTTTTGGAACTTCATTTTTTGAAACAGAATACTTACGGAAAAACCCCGATATTGTACCATTTGTCAACTCTGGAACCTTGAAAACTGGTCGGGAACACTACTTCAATTTTGGGAAAAACGAGCCAAGCCGGTCTGCGACTTTTGTCGGAAGTTCTGGGAATGACATCCTCACCGGTTCCGGGGTGGGGAAAGTTGAATTAATTGCAGTTGAAGTAGGTTTAGCTACAGGTAATGGCTTTGGAAGCACTCGACTTTATGAAAGTGATGGCAGTAATGAATTCGATATTCTCATTGGCGGTAGCGGCCGCGATACATTTGCGCTTGGTAAGGAGAACATAAGCCGTAGGGGATCGCCACTAGGATCGACACAGTTTTATATCGGGCCGGGTTTTGCTACAATTCGGAACTTTAATCAAGGTCAGGATACTATTCAGCTAGCAGGATCTTTCACACTATCAAATTCTTACTTAGATATATTCTCGGTGTTTCCCATTAACAATGGTCGAGATTTAGCTATCCAAACGAAGGGCTTTAGGAACTATATAAATGGACTGCCATCAATCAGTAACTTTGATACGATCGCTGTTATTGAAGGCGGCGGAAATCTGACATTGAATCAATTACCATCATCTCCAGATTATACATTTTCACTTGGATAGAAATCTCGAAGTTATTAGGGATTTGCTTGATCGCTACTGGGGAGTGCGATCGCACATTCGCAAAAAGGGATCTCGCACTTTTGTCTTTGCCATAAAAATAAAACAGACTTAACAATAATTAACTTGACATAGTGAGTTAGTAGAGTTAGTTATAGTGAGTCAAGTTTAATCCACAAGTAAGCAGACTAAGCTTGGAGAAATAATTATGACTAATTATGACATTTTTGACGAACCATACTACCTGGCGCAATTTCCTTGGGTGAAACCGGCTATTGTAATTTTTCTGTGGGGATCAAAGACATTAGCTCGGTATAGATATACTTGATTTATTTTATTAGAATCAGCATAAGAACACTAAAAATACTATTTACACAAAATGAAAAATTAAACGCATGATAATCTCGCCCCAAAATTTAGTCAATCACAATCATGGATAACAGCCTACTCGAAAACAAGTCACCACTCAAATTCTTTTTGTTGGTACTTTTGCTTTCAATTCCCTTTTTGATACTGGGTGCTATGGCTGGGGATTTAACTAAAATACTGCCTATAAAACTCCCAATAAGTGCGCTAATGACTTTCTGCCCTCTATTAGCGGCAACAATTCTTGTTTATAAACAACGAGAAATGCAGGGAGTTAAGGAACTGTTGAAACTATCCTTCGACTTTAAAAAAATCAAAAATAAAAAATGGTATATACCTATTGTTTTTGTTATGCCCGTCATAGCAGTGCTTTCTTATTGGTACATGAAGATGACAGGAGCAATGCTACCTGAACCACAGACACCACTTCTATTTACTTTTATTTCTTTCTTCATATTCTTAATCGCTGCAATTGGCGAAGAGGTTGGTTGGTCGGGCTATGCTATTGACCCAATGCAAAATAAATGGGGTGCATTAAAAGCAAGTATCATTTTGGGATTGGTGTGGGCAATATGGCACATCATACCTTACAGCCAAGCTCACCAAACTCCGATATGGATAGTTTGGCAATGCATCAGTACCGTTTTTTTACGGGTTATCATAGTCTGGATCTACAACAATACAGTTAAAAGCGTGTTTGCAACGATTCTCTTTCATGCCATGATTAACGTC
>NZ_JANMZH010000358.1:0-1485 GCF_031383065.1 Microcoleus sp. OTE_8_concoct_300
CTGGACGAAAGACCTTTGGTGGTGTAAATATTCGTTTAGAACCGGATGTTGCAGAGATGTTTCCCGATTCTGA
Source organism: Microcoleus sp. OTE_8_concoct_300 (assembly GCF_031383065.1). NCBI lineage: Bacteria > Bacillati > Cyanobacteriota > Cyanophyceae > Oscillatoriales > Microcoleaceae > Microcoleus > Microcoleus sp. OTE_8_concoct_300. Next base: position 74 of record NZ_JANMZH010000358.1, read on the forward strand.
AGCAGTAAATGAAGCTCTGCGGTTTTTGATGAGAATTACTAAAGAAAACGTGGTGTCCGAGAAATAAGTTTAAAGTCTTTGTAGCCACTTTTTCAAGGATAAATTAATTAGGAACTCCAAAAGATTAGATTCATTCTTTTGCTGAGTTATCTCAGTTACATAGTGTTTTAAATCCCAAGTTTGAGCTTCCCAATCAGAAGCAGAATAACGAGAACCCACAGGCCAGTGGCGAAGATAGGAATACTCATCTATTTTGCTAAGAGATAAAGCATCATTCTTCTTTCGGTTATAAATCGCCATTCTCCCAACCCTGTTACAGTTATCTCTCCAAGGGGAAAGAGGTAGCCATAACATGAGTGCTGGTCTAATATAACCTTCCCCAGCTCTTCTATCTACACAAATCTGAGCGCATAGTTTACTTTTACCTTTACCATAGCTAATGCTTTTACAGCAAATAATTTCTTGCATACGGGTGTCAAATCTGAGAATCTTCTCCCGAATTCTCCAGATTACCTGCTGTTCGTCATCAATAAAATTATTGAGTAGATTCCGAAACTCTCTGGGTGGACTCGGTATATTGTCCGTGCTTTCTCTTGGCTGATATGTAATTTCTACTTGTGAAATATGGTCATTATCTACATCTTTCAGTCGTAAATTTAAGTGGTCCTCAGAAAGAACGATCGCAAATTGCCAAAACTGAAAAAATAGCCCGTGATACTTCCTATCGGTAAAATTATCTCTGTGAAATTTGGGCGCAATTGCTATTAGGCGAACAGGTTGATCGTAATCCACGCGATCGGCAAAAGGTTTGTGTTCTAACAAAGCATCGTAATAACGAGTTAACTGCTGAACGACATATCTATCTTCGCCGTTTTTCAACTCCAGCACAACTAACCGTTTATTCTCGTCCACGGCTATAATATCGCATCTTTGCTCGTTGACAGTGAATTGCCGCTTGATGACCGTCAAACCGAGCAAACTTTGCAAGTGAACTTCGACAAAATCCTCTAACGCTTCTTCACTTGTAAATTCCCACCCCGACCCTGTTTTCCTCAATGCGGCGCTGCTTAGCATTTTGACAATTCTTAAAGTCTTTAACCAATTTTACCACTAATGTCTGTAGTCCGCCGGAGGTTTAAATAAACCCCGATCGCCCTGACAGCTTCCCAACTATCCCGCCACAAAATCGCCTTTAAGTGGGAGCGCTATAATAGTAACTATTCCACACTCCCATCTCTTGACAATTTATTAAAAATATGCTCATCAGTGAAAGCGATCGCGCTACCATTCGCTCAGTCGTAGAAAAGCAACTGCAAGCATTTCAAAAAGACGATGCTGCTGGGGCTTTTGCCTTCGCCAGTCCCGGAATTCAGCAGCAGTTTCGCACAGCAGAAAACTTTATGCACATGGTA
>NZ_JANMZH010000359.1:0-1733 GCF_031383065.1 Microcoleus sp. OTE_8_concoct_300
CTGGACGAAAGACCTTTGGTGGTGTAAATATTCGTTTAGAACCGGATGTTGCAGAGATGTTTCCCGATTCTGAAGCAGTAAATGAAGCTCTGCGGTTTTTGATGAGAATTACTAAAGAAAACGTGGTGTCCGAGAAATAAGCCCCTGGATCTATCCGTGGGGTTGCTTTCTTTAATTATCCTATCTAAAATCGGTCGAAAACTTTATACAGGACTTATGCACCACAACACTTCTGATATCAAGGTTTGGTAACTTGATTTGTTGCCAAGCTATTGATTTGATATTTTTAACCGCTGATGCACGCAGATAGACGCAGATGGATAGTGGATTGGGTAAGGGGCGATGGGGCGCGAGCGTATTTGTTAATTTAAAGTCGATTTTGCCAGGTGTTCAAAGCTTGAGCAACTAGCCCATCTAAATCTTCACAAATATAATCTTTTGCTGTGATTATTCTTACCTTCGGCTCATTTTCATATTCGCGTATTTTAAAATAACTTGTATCTTTGGTGTGTTTGTATAACCCTTCTGGTACGTGACTCAACTGCCAGTACATCTCCCAATCAGTATGAACTTGCATCCTGGCAATAGCTTGTTTCTTACGGTTAGGAATAGGCAACCAGAGAAACAAAAAAATTTCTTTCGATAACCAATTTTACCACTAATGTCTGCAGCCCGCTCAGGAGTGGTGAAAAAAACCCTCAAATCCTTAAAAAATGGTTGCGGGCGATCGCTCGATCTGCTTGTTTTCAACAGCGAACGACAGTAAATCTTGTTATTACCGATCGCCAACCGGTAAGATTAGGTAAAGCCGATCGATCGCACGCCTGTCGCGGGCTGGCACTGCGTACCTTACCCCAAGCAATAGCGGAGCAGACCATATTTGGCCTTAGTCCTATATTTGACACTGCGCTAAAATTAAATCAGTCACTCTGTATTGTCTAATGGCTCAATCTATAAAGCAACTCCACGCCCAAATTCAAGCCATGCCCAGCGATTCGGTTAAGGCGATCGTGCTTTCATGGCTGAATCAGTCCAACGGTAATCTCAGCGACTTTGAACGCCTAATCGCAGAAATTGCCGAGGAAACGGAGGGATATCAGTGGGGAGAAATTGACACAGCAAATGAGTTTCAACCCCTCAGCGAAGAAGAAACGATCGCAAGGAGTCTCTCCGCCTTGCAAGATTTCCAGACAAACAAGACGGGCATTGAACACGATCGGGTTAAGCAATGGGCAGATAGTCTAGGGATTGATCGCGAATTGCCATGCCCTCAGTAGTTTGGACGCGCCCAGCCCTAACAGCACTCGAGCGACATCGCCAATTCCTTGCTGAAACTGACCCCAATCTTGCTGTTAAAGCAATTCAAAAGATTGTAGAGGTGGGAGAAAGTTTGCAGACATATCCGCAAAGAGGTGCGCTTGTTGAACAAACCCCTGGTCTGCGGAAACTAATTGTGACCTTTGGGAAAGTTGGTTTTGTTCTGCATGACGCTATCTTAAATGATGAAGTCCTGATTTTACAGATTTATCACGGACGACAACAACGTCCCACCTAAATTGCCTCTTCCGCTCAAAATTATGCAAATTACTGATAGCGATCGCGCTACCATTCGCTCAGTCGTAGAAAAGCAACTGCAAGCATTTCAAAAAGACGATGCTGCTGGGGCTTTTGCCTTCGCCAGTCCCGGAATTCAGCAGCAGTTTCGCACAGCAGAAAACTTTATGCACATGGTA
>NZ_JANMZH010000360.1:0-3441 GCF_031383065.1 Microcoleus sp. OTE_8_concoct_300
GGATGCTCATGGTCTTTTAATGCTTGTTGCAGAGTTTCCTTTGTTTCAGAACTGAGGAAGTTTTTAGTAGGCATTGACTTTCTCGGAAAATTATCATATTATACCATACAATATGCGTTTTAGATGCTGAACAGCTTAGCTGTCAGGAAGAAGGAAGTTCGGCAACGGATTATGTAACGGATGTAACGGATGTAACGGATGTAGATGTCAGGAAGAAGGAAGAAGCAAGAAGGAAGTTCGGCAACGGATTATGTAACGGATGTAACGGATGTAACGGATGTAGCTGTCAGGAAGAAGGAAGAAGGAAGAAGGAAGAAGGAAGAAAGCTCTTCGACTTCGCGATCGGGTAACAAGAAGTCCGAGGGAAGGGGTAATAGACCGAATTGGTTTGGGCCATTAAGAACGTCCTCAGCGTCTGGCGCGGTTGCTATATCTGCCCCGGCCTTTAGAAGTTGGGTAATGGGACAGCCTCAGCCAGGAGTTGCAAGTTGGAAGTTATATCATGTCCGGTCGAGAAACCGCGATTTTTGTAGGGGAGGGTTCGCCAACAATACCTGCCAACAATCTCCCATCTCAAAAACCCGCCCCGACCGGGATATTATGGTTAATTGATCGGAAATGATATTACGAGTTGGAAGTAGGGGTAGGTACGCAGTATGTGTCAGAAACGCGGTTTTTTCCGAGATGTTTAGTTACCAAAGCCGATATTTTCGTAGAAACCGCGTTTTTTAGCCTCAGTCCTATGGTACAAAACCTGCTGTCATTCACAAATCTTTACGGGCGGGTTTTGTACAAAGTTGATCCATGATATCAATTCCGGTTGCATTGGAATGATTAAACCGCAGAGTACGCAGAGAACGCAGAGGAAGAGAACAGAGAGATGGATACAGGACGATGAAGGGCGGATTTGATATGAGAGCCCAAGTTTTTTCCTTCAACCCGCCCGTAAAAAGCCAAACTCGCCTTTTATCGATTTGCGTGTTCTGCCAATAAAGCCTTTGCTCTTGGCTTGTAAATCAGATAAAACAGCGCTTCTATGTAGCGGAGCATATCTTCGCGGTTTTCCTTGGACGAGTAGTTCCAGAAACCGTAAGTCCGCGCCAGCTTCAGCAGCTTGGTAGTGTGAATTTTCCAGGTATACGTGCTGTAAACTCGGTCAATCCCTCGCGTTGAAATTTCATACCAATAGTTGGGATTTTGTTCGCATTTCGCTAAAAAAGCTAGAAGTTTTTGGGCGGTTTCCGGGTGGTTTGTCGGGTTGATATAAAACCCATTTACCCGATCTTGAATGATTTCCAGCGGACCGCCAAACTGCGTCCCGAAAGTGGGAATCCCGGTAATCATTGCTTCGAGAATTGTCAATCCGAAAGCTTCAAATAATGCTGGCTGAACAAATATACCTTGGCGGTCGGCGATTACCCGGTAGATTTCGCCGGACAGGCTTTTGGAAAGCCTCACTCCCAGCCAGCGAATTTTACCGTGGAGGTTGTATTGGTCGATAATTGCGTAGAGCTTTTTAATTTCTTCTGCTTCTTCGTAGTCGTCGGTTTCTTCGACCAGCAGCTTGCCAGCTACTAGAATTAAATTGCATTTTTCTTGCAGTTCCTGGCTTTTTCCAAACAATTCTGCTAAGCCTGTCAGGTTTTTAATGCGATCGAGCCGGGCGATCGAAAATAAAGGGCGCTTTTGCGGGTCGTCGAGTTTTCCAAAGACTTGTTCCGGGTCTTCTAGAGTAAATAGGAGTTCGCCCGGCCGATCGCGATCGGCTTGCACCCGGTCTTCTATCCGCGTGTAGGGAAAGTACACACTTTCGTTGACTCCCGGCGACACTACATTGAATTTAGGGCTGAACAGTTCAATCCCGTCCACAACGTGGTACAAATCCGGCATGGTAAAACACTTGTAAGATTCGTACTGACCGACACTATCGGGTTGGCCGACAATCTCTTGATAGGTGCTGGTGACAATACAATTAGCTGCATTCATGGCAATTATATCTGCCGTAAATTGCAGCGCAAAATGGTACTTTTCCTCTGACTCTTGCCAGTAAAGATTGCTCAACAAATATTTAGATTTTTCCAGCGCATGGGCAATATTGCACTGAGTAGTTTTGAGTTTGCGAGACAGCAAAAACGCTACCAAGTTGCCGTCGGAATAGTTGCCGACAATTAAATCTGGCTTGCCCTGAAACTCAGCCAGCAATTCTTGTTCTGCATCGATCGCGTAAGTTTCCAAATAAGGCCAAATCTCGAATCTCGAAATCCAATTTTGAGTCAGTTTGGGATTGAACTCGCGGAATGGAACCCGCAAAATCCAAGCATTTTCTGTGTCGTGAACTTTTTCCAAACGTTCGTTGCAGCGCGTGCCGTCGCTGTTAGGAATTAACCTGGTGAGAATAATTACTTTAGGTTTTACGCCTAAACTATCGAAACCGGCAAGATGAATGTCTTCTTGCAGTTGTTTCTCTAAACTCTTCGCTTGATCGAGGACATAAACTACCTGACCTCCCGTATCCGGTCGCCCCAAAACTCCTTCTTGGCCGAACCAGCCGTGAGGAGAAACTAGGACGATGTTGAAAATCATCGGGATGCGAGAAATAAATTGTTCTAGGGTTTGCGGATCGGGGGCATCAATTAATTCGTCAAGAAGTCCTAGGGTTTCACGCACGCGGGCTGCGGTATTTCCCCAACCTGCCTCCAAACCCATCATTTGCAGAACTAATCGAAATCTTTCGTAGGGTTCTTGTTCAGAAAGTTCGCTGACAAAGGTGAGGGCTTTTTTTACTTGTTCTGAAAGTTGTGCTTGGGATTTTATGCGATCGTTAATTAGTAATTGTACGCCGTTGGAGCGGTGGATGCCCAAGAAATTAAATAGAGTTTCCTGCGATTGTCTGGGGTCTTGAAACAGTTGGCTGGACAGGTATCGGTTGAGGAATTGCACTCCTTTGCCGATGTTTTTGGGGTCGCGAATTATGGGGGAATAGTCGTAAAACGGGCCGAAATCTAGTTCGAGAATGTCGCCTTCTTGGGGGTGAAAGTGGTTGACGAAGCGATCGCCCACGTCGAGCAATTCTTGCACTGTAATCTGCTGGACCCTCAAGTCGTCTCCAAGTCGCACTATTTCTATACTAGCAATTTTTGGCCGCAGCAGGATGCAAAGGCTGTCATCTTCCAGAATAATTTCCTGAACGCAGTAAATCAGTTTGCTCAACTGAGAAGATTGATGGAACTGTTCGGGCTTTTCGTATTTGGTGCAGTAGGCCGCAAAAGCGTTAACGGGACTTAAACAAAAAATACGGTGAAAATACGTTATAATGCTTGCATAGCAAGCATATAACGTTAAAGAATGACCAATGAAAGAGACAACCCCTGCCGCGATGCCCCCCTGCTTCGATAGATGGTGTCAAAGATTTGACGATATTTTTGGTCATCTTGCCCAAAA
>NZ_JANMZH010000366.1:0-2324 GCF_031383065.1 Microcoleus sp. OTE_8_concoct_300
CTAAAAGCACTGAATTAAATAAAAATTCAGAACAAGAACTAAAAACCCCTAGTGAAAATAAATGTTCCGCCCCAACCGCTGAATGTCTGAGAATTAATTCAGATAACAGTCAGGCAGTCGATGTGGCAATGCCTTGCACTCCAGAACAAAGAGGTTTGACCTCTAAACCCCCGCAAAAACTGCTGACAGAACTCAACAGCCTCGACAATCCAACAATCTCTGCCGCCAAATCACCAATACCTACCAATAAAGCTGTTCCGTTAAGTCCTGAAATATCTTCGCCCGTTACTCCCCAAGTTCCTGAAATTGTCGAAGCGGTTGCAATTGCCAACCCCGATGCCACTGAGATTGTCAAAGCCGTTCCAATTACTAATCCTGATGCGACTGAGATTGTCAAAGCTGTTCCAATTGCCAATTCCGAGACAACTGAGATTATCGAAGCTGTTGTAATTGCCAACCCCGATGCGACTGAGATTGTCAAAGCTGTTCCAATTGCCAACCCCGATGCGAATGAAATTGTCGAAGCTGTTCCAATTGCCAATTCCGATGCAACTGAAATTGTCGAAGCTGTTCCAATTGCCAATTCCGAGACAACTGAAATTATCGAAGCGGTTGCAATTGCCAATCCCGATGCAACTGAAATTGTCGAAGCCGTTACGCGAGCCACAGGAGGCATGAATTCTGAATTAAAAATTTGTGTCCTCCAGCACAGCTTAAACGAAATCCAAGCCGCCATAAACTTGCTGCAAGTCCGAAGCCAAACAAAGCAAATATCCAACCCTTCAGGGTGGGTCGTTGATTGTTTGCGCGGTCGCTGGTGGGAGAAAACTAACGGTTTTCAAAACTCGAACCCAACAAATGTTGTTTCGTCTCCAGCTTCAACAGGCTCTTCTCCAATTCCAAAAGATTCTCGTTCTGCACAGACAACAAGAATAACTGAGGATTATGTTGACCCTCATTATATGCCATTAGAAACTCATCGAACGTTATGCGAACAGTTCCAGCAACTAGGCAAAGAAGCTTTTGCAGCGCTAGGTATTCAGCAGCAAATTTACTTGCAGTGGATGCAGCGATTTCCTCAGCACGTAAAACAAATTTTCAACAAATTATCTACTACTTAGTTATTTAACTTAGCTGTGAAAACAGTGATGATTTAACCCATGTAGACAGCATCTAATCCTTTAGACAACTTTTAGTACAGTTTAATTAACAACAAGCTCAAAGGAGAATACCAGACATGGCAGTCAGTTTTGTTGACAAAATGCCGATCAATATTGATGCAGAGGAAGCAATTTTAGGCGGAATTCTGATCGACCCAATCGCGATTAACCGAGTCGCAAATATTCTGCGTCCCGAAGCGTTAGCAATTACAGTCCACCAACACATTTATCGGGCCGCTTTAGCGCTGCACTCTAAGGAGCAGCCCACAGATTTGATGAACATCACCACCTTCCTCGACGACCACAACCTGCTGGAAGTAGTAGGGGGTCAAACCAAACTGGTAATGTTGGTAGACCGAACTGTTTCAGCCGTCAACATCGACCAATATGCCTTGCTAGTCGTAGACAAGTTTGTCCGGCGCGAACTCATCAAAGTTGGTAATGACCTGGTGCAGCTTGGCTACGAGACTTCCACCGAATTGGATGCGATACTAAATAAAGCCGAGGCAAAGATTTTTGCCCTCAATAAGTACAAAGAAGAGCGGCAAAAAGCTATTCGGCCTCTCTCGGAATATTGCCAAGAGCTTTGGCGATATCTAGATGAAATTGAGGAAGAGCGCTTGGAGACTGCTAACTACTTTCCTGGAATCAGCACGGGGTTTTACGACCTCGACGACCTCTTGGGAGGGGGATTTTACCGAGGTGAATTGATTGTCATAGGAGGTCGCCCCGGCAGCGGCAAAACAGCTTTGGCTTGCGCGCTTGGGTACAACATTGCTTCCCTTCCCACGAACGGTCGAGTTTTGATGTTTTCGATGGAAATGCCAGGTCGGGACTTGGCAGCGCGACTAATGGCACTTGAGAGTGGGGTGTCGGTGAAAGATATCAGGAAAGTTAACCTAGCTGGTAAGTACGAAGTCCTAGCTTCGGCTTTAGGGAAAGTTAGCGATGCTGATTTTTGGATAGACGAAAGTTTGGAACCATCTCCCCTAGAGATTCGTTCGAGAGTTAGGGAATTTGTTTCCGAGCGCGGCCCATTGGGTTTGGTAATTGTTGATTACCTGCAATTGATGGTGAATTCAGCGGATGAAAATGTTGTCAATAAAATCAGCGAAATTACGCGGCAGATGAAGATTTTAGCTCGCGAGGTTGACGCGCCGGTTG
>NZ_JANMZH010000385.1:0-29064 GCF_031383065.1 Microcoleus sp. OTE_8_concoct_300
GCGGCATTTGTTACTCTGACTTGCACATGATTGACAACGATTGGGGCCAATCAAAATATCCCCTTCAGGCCACGAAGTTAGGAATGAGAATTAAATAACTTCCACAAGTTTGTGGGATGGGCGTCCCGCCCGTCCAAAAAGGACGGGCGGGACGCCCATCCCACAAACTTGTGGAAGTTATTTAATTCTCATTCCTAACTTCGTGGCCTGAAGGGGATATTTTGATTGGCCCCAATCGTTGTCAATCATGTGCAAGTCAGAGTAACAAATGCCGCAAGTTAACACTTTTATCAGACATTCATGTAATTTGGGAGGTTCGACATCGAATTTGTATTCTTCAAGCAATCCCCCGGTTTTTTTAACGGCAAGTGCTTTGATTTGCATGGTGGTATTTCCTGGTTTGCTTGCCATTATAGTGTTCGGGGCGGGTTTAACAGTCTCTTTTTTTAGTTGTATATATTCAAATGAAGCGGCCCCTAGGACTCATGGGCGTTACTAATAATTTGTCTGGTGCTTATGGCGCACCTTACCAATTACCAATTAGGATTATAACTTGCCCTTTTCCATTGCCCACTGCATCAAACCGGGGAACAATCGATAAGCCTCTGACGCCAGAAAAGCAGAGCCGACTGTAACTTCTGCCCGCTGATTTTCCACAGCATCCCAGATAGCTTTAGCAATATCTTCCGGCTGATTAGTCCAGTCAGATTTCAGCAGTTCGGTCATTTTCTGGCGGCGCAATTCGACTGCGGGTTCGTCTCGATCGCGAAATTGAGCTCTTTCTAAAAAATCACTGTTAATCATGCCCGGATGCACGGCGCAAACGTGAATGCCTTGAGGCGCTAATTCCAATCGCAAAGTTTCTGTTAAACCGGTTACTGCATATTTGCTGGCGCAATAAGCAGTCATGTGAGGCAAGGGCATTTTGCCACCAATGGAACCAACATTGACTATTGTCCCTGTTTTTCGTTGCAGAAAATGTGGCAAAATTTCTTGAATTGTGTTAACGCAGCCCCAAAAATTGGTATTCATTAATTGCTGCCAGTCTTCGGAGGTAGTGTGCTCGATCGCCCCCGTGAGACAAATGCCGGCATTGTTAACCAAAACATCGATGTTGCCGCAGGCATCTAGGGCTTTTTGGACGATCGCGCGCACTTGTTGACTGTCGCCAACATCCCCCGGGATAGCTACAGCCGAAGTGCCTTCTCGCTGCACTTGAGCCGCTGCTGCTGCCAATCTTTCTGGCTGGCGAGCCACCATCACCACATCGTAACCTTTACTTGCAAATAAAAGTGCTGTTGCTTTGCCGCTTCCTTGAGAAGCGCCTGTAATCAAAACTGTAGGAGCCATAGATAGTTATAAATTGTAAGTGGGGAAATCGTTTCTTGCGGTATTGAAACTATAACAGAGGTCAGGGAATTTTAGGCGCGCTCTCTATTAATAATTATTGAGTAGGATTTTTTTTTTTGCTTCGCGAGCGGGCTTTTTTTAACGAACCGCGAAGGCGCGAAGAACACGAAGGAAGAGAGGAGAGGAGAGGAGAAGAAGAGAATAGAAATTATTCATAATTTGTGCGAAAATTGGTTTGTAAATTTTCCCAATGCCCAATGCCTAAAAAATGAATCTTCCGAAACAACCGCCGAATTGGTCGATCGCCCTAGTGTTAATTATTGGCGTTTTAGCCGTCTCAACTTCCTCAATCTTAATCCGGCTGGCTAACTTGGAAGCAGGGGCGGGGGGCTTCGGTTTCAGTCTGGTACTTGCGGCCTCTCGCCTGAGTTTATCTGCTTTAATTCTGCTTCCGGCTTGGCCGAAAATTCAGTGGAACGCCCTGCAACCGGGAGCTCGGCGCTATGCTGCTGCTGCGGGTTTGTGTCTCGCCCTGCACTTTGCCCTCTGGATTACCTCACTTTCTTATACTTCGATCGCCGCCTCGACTGCCCTCGTCACCACTAATCCTGTCTGGGTAGCGCTGTTGTCGCGCTTCTGGTTCGGGGAAAAACTCAGCAAAATGTCGATCGTTGGCATTACTATAGCCCTGGCTGGGGGAATGGCGATCGCCCGAGGTAGCGCGGGTGCAGCCAATGCCGGCAGCAGCCAACTGCTGGGCGATTTCCTGGCTCTGGCTGGTTCCTGGGCCGTCAGCTTGTATTTGCTGCTGGGCCGGGAAGCTCAGCGGCGGGGACTGGGAATTGCTGGCTATATCGCGATCGCCTATACTGTTGCTGCGATCGTCCTGCTGCCTCTCCCCTTCGTCTTCGGCACCAGTTATACCGATTATTCGCACATTGTATATTTTTATATTTTGTTAACGGCCGCTTTGCCTCAATTAGTCGGCCACACCATTTTGAACTGGGCTGTAGTGCAGATTTCCCCAACTCTGGTAACTCTTGCCATTTTGTTTGAACCGGTGGCGGCGAGTTTTTTGGGTTATTTGCTGTTTGGGGAAGTGCCGGCCCTGGCGGTACTCGCAGGTGCTGCGGTGCTGCTGTTGGGGGTAGCAACCGCTACCCTCGGAGCAAAAAAATCACAGTCAACAGTTAACACTTAACTTTTTTCAACATTGCCACGAAAGTTGCCGTGAGTCAGAATAAAACAGATTAGGGTTTAAAAACAAAAATAACTCGTCACTTAAAAATCGGTTCCAAACTATCAAATGTCTGGCTAATGACAAATGACTAATGATACTCGGGTGCCTTTCGGAGAATAAAATTATGCTGCCAGAACAACTACAGCGCATCATCGGGTACTTTCTCGAAGAAGCCACAGAACACCTCCAAATCATCGAACAAGGCTTGCAGGACCTGCAAAACACCGTCCCAGCTCCCCAAAGGATACACCACCTGATCCGAGCCTCGCACTCGATTAAAGGGGGAGCCGCTATGCTCGGATTTAGCAGCATTCAGCGAATTGCCCATCGCTTGGAGCATTATTTAAAACAGCTCCGAGAATGTCCGATCGCCGTTGATAGCAGGCTGCAATCGCTGTTAATCGAAGTTTTTGAAATTTTAACAGCCCTCGTATACAAGGTTTCTAAGGGTTTTGGGCTCAACCACGAAGACGCAAACCAAATGCTCTCCCTCGCGGAACCGGTTTTTGACGAACTCGACGCTTACCTGAGAGTGCTGATTCCCACTCGCCTGACTGTCAGAGCTACTACGGACGAACATATTCACGTTTTCTCCGGTTACTGCACTTCACTGGGCGAATTTTCCTCAGCTATTGTCTCGCGCGTCGGTTTGCTGGGAGGCACTATTACCCGCCACGAGCAGGAAGGCTTGGGTCTACGCCTTTGTATTGACCTTTACCTGCCACCTTACACCAGGATCGAAAACATCCGCCAAGCTGTTGAACTCTCAGGCGCTATTATCGGGACTGTTCAGACGCAGCGCGACTTTTCGCTGCTGGCGACAGGAGATTATCCGGTTTACCAAAGTGCGATCGAACCTCCCGCAATTTGCACCGGATGCCGCTACTATTACGGCAGAAGGGACGGTGGCTACCTGCTCAACTGCACGATCCACCCCCGCGGCCCGGAAACAGAAGATTGTCGCGATCGCGAACCGGAATAATCATTATAAAATCTGGACTCTGAGCCCAGATTTGGAACCAGGGAAAACTTTCTTGTCAAACCAATATTCTCCCTGATATCTTTCACATTACCCCCGGCCAAATTCTTTTTGAGTTCCAAGATTACTAAATCCTTCTCTCCAAGATTACTAAATCCTTCTTCCTTCTGAAACCTCCCCTAACAACTGATACCGCAACTCGAATTAATTGCATCATGCTTGCAGGATGAGCGATCGCCCAGACATTAATTGTCAGACAAGTGATTGCCATAACTAGCAAGATGTATGTCGGAGGCATTACTACCCCGATCGCGAACCAGGTAAAAACGTGAAATATCATTGCTGTCGCCCAAAGGCTGGCCACAACCACAGACGCCCAAACTTGTATTCGAGGTCGGTTTAGTCCTGTCAAAATCGCTGTCTGCAAAGTAGTCAGCAAGTTTGCCGGAACTAAAAAGGCACAGATAGCTATGCAGTAGGTATGAGAAAACTCAGTAACTGTATTGAAGTCGAGCATTAGTCTAATTGTCGGGCCTATTGGATATACTGAAAGAGCGTAACGTGAGTTGACTTTCAGAGCTTGTCACCCTTACTTTAACTTAATATTTTCCTCAGTAGGCCACTCTGGAGACGCATTTCTCTCCCCCTTTTCCTGCTGGCTAAATTTTACCACAAATATTAAATTTGTGAAAAATCATTAAAAGTTCTTGAAGAATGGCAACAATTGCTGCGATAATTAACATCAGGGATCAAGGGTATACAAAAGCCAAGTCGGTAAAATCTAAAAGGCTCAGGCCGGTCTGGCAGCAACACAACGGCAGGCAGATTTTCGACTCAATCATTGAAGCCTCGTTGATTCTGGGATGATTGATTGTCAGCGTCCGTCAAGAGAGCGAGCCGTTATGCGATCGAACAATAGGAAATTATTATGGAAAAGCCTATTTGATCTCACATCTACAATCAATAGAACCCTCTCGAAATTTTACATCGGAAAATAAATAAAATGGCTCGACAAATCACAATTCCCGCGCTTGAAGAAGTTGACTTGACAAACTGCGATAGAGAACCCATTCACATATCGGGACACATTCAGCCACACGGGGTGCTACTTGTTGTACAAGAACCTCAACTAGAAATACTGCAAGTCAGCGAAAATACGCTGCATTTGTTAGGATTCGCTCCCGAAAGTGCGATCGGTCAAGATTTGAGCTTATTATTCGATCGAGTTCAACTAGAAAAACTCAAGGCCTGTTTGCGGAATGAAAACTTAAAAACCGTCAATCCCATTAAACTCTATGTCGAAAGACCAGGTAAATCTTTAGAATTTGACTGCATCCTTCACCGAGTACAAGAAGTGTTGATGGTCGAGTTAGAATTAGCCACCAGCCCAGAAAATCTTTCGGTTTTTAGCTTTTATCATTCAGTGAGAGCCACTGTCAGCAAAATTCAAAGCGCCAAAAATCTCAAGGACTTATGTCAAGTGACTGTAGAAGAAGTTAGGCAAATATCGGGATTTGATAGAGTTATGGTCTATCAATTAGACCCCGAAGGCAACGGCGCTGTGATCGCTGAAGACAAAGCAGAAAAGCTGAATCCTTTCTTAGGATTAAACTACCCCAGCTCAGATATTCCCAAACAAGCCAGACAACTGTATTCGTTAAATTGGCTGAGGTTAATCCCAGATATTAATTATCAACCAGTCCCCATTGTTTCAGGAAAAAATGCTGTTACCACCCAGCCCCGAGACCTCAGTTTCAGCGTGTTGAGAAGCGTTTCTCCCATTCACATAGAATACCTGCAAAATATGGGCGTTGCAGCTTCCATGTCAATCTCGTTAATCAAAGACAAAAAACTGTGGGGATTGATTGCTTGCCACAACTATACACCAAAATACCTCAACTATGAATTGCGCGCAGCCTGCGAATTTATAGGGCAAGTAATGTCCTTAGAACTGCAATCAAAAGAAGGAAACGAAGACTACGACTACAAACTACACTTAAAATCTCTTCAAACCAAAATTTTTGAAGACATATCCACCTCGGAAAACTTGTCACAAGTGTTAGTTAACTGTCAGCATAATTTGCTGGAAGCAGTCAACGCCCAGGGAGCAGCAATAGTATTTGGAGACCAGTGCTATCGAGTCGGGCAAACACCTCAGGGAGAATCGCTCAAATACTTAACTCAGTGGGTGCAAAAGCACCTAAAGCAAGAAATTTTTTATACAGACTCGCTGACCAAATGCTATCCAGAAGCTGAGGAATTTAAAGACACGGCCAGCGGGTGTTTGGCCATAGCAATATCGCCGACTCCGAAAATATACGTTTTGTGGTTTCGCCCGGAAGTAATTAAGACCGTAAATTGGGCGGGCAACCCCAACAAAACACTTCAAACAGATGAAGATGGCAACCATCGACTGTCTCCTCGGAAATCCTTCGAGCTGTGGAAAGAAAATGTGAGGTACAAATCGTTGCCTTGGAAACAATGCGAAATAGACGCTGCATTGGAACTGAAAAAAGCAATGATTAATATAGTGCTGCGCCAAATCGACAAACTCGAAAAATTAAATAGAGCACTAGAAGAATCAGTCGCCAGAGAACGCGAAAAAACAGCTCATTTAAAAACAGCGATGTCCGAGCTTAAGCGGGCGCAAACTCAATTGGTGCAAAGCGAAAGAATGTCAAGTTTGGGCCAGTTGGTGTCGGCGGTAGCTTATGAAGTCACTAACCCGATTAACTTCATATACGGAAATCTTAGCTATGCCAATGAATACAGTCACAAAATGATCGATTTATTGCAGCTTTACGAGCAGCACTATCCGTCGCATTCGCCAGAAATTCAAGCACAAATAGAAGCAGTAGAATTAGAGTTTATAGTTGAAGACTTACCGAAGTTGCTGGGTTCTATGAAAGTAGGAGCTAACCGCATCCGCGAGATAGTTCAGTCGCTGCGAAACTTCTCTAGAATTGACGAAGCAGACCTTAAACCAGTTGACATTCACGACGGATTGGACAGCGCTTTGCTGATTTTGAGCAACCGACTCAAACCGAAGCCCGATCGCCCAGCAATTCATCTCATCAAAGAATATGGCTCTCTGCCTTTGGTTGAGTGTTACGCAGTTCAAATCAACCAAGTATTTATGAATGTACTGACAAATGCCATAGATGCTCTCGAAGATGCCTTTGTCAACCATAATTTATCGTCCCACTGCGGGGACAAAGAAGAGCCAGTCAAGTGCGGACAAATTCGGATCGTGACTGAAATTTGTCCGGGAGGAAAAGCCGTAGCAGTTCGGATCGAGGACAACGGTTGGGGCATGACTCAAACAGTTCGCCAGAAAATATTTGAGCCGTTTTTTACCACAAAACCGGTGGGCAAAGGTGCGGGGATAGGTTTGACGATTAGCCACGAAATTGTGGTGGAACAACACGGCGGCAAATTGACTTGCAATTCAGCCCCCGGAGAGGGAACCGAGTTGATTATTGAGATTCCCTTGAACCAAACTCATCCCAAACCCATTGTGAAGTGAAAAAAAAGTCCGCGCCAGCGTTGCTATCTCGTTCGCGCGCGCCTTCGGGGAGGGTAGGGAGTCGCCCAAATTCAAAAATAGAAAATTCAATTAAAATACAAAAGTAGCTAAGTAGATTTGAGCCAATTCAGAGGAAGCGACTGTGACTGAAAAAAATACCGCCCAATGGGATGCCGGCAGGTTTCTCAAAACCTTGGCTTATTTCGGCGTCATTCCCTTCATTGGCAGCATTAGCTGGCTGCAACAACTCTTTGGCAGCAGCAGCAACACTAAAAAAGACCAACCCAAACTGATACTGGTAGCCGGTGCCACCGGCGGCGTCGGGAAGCGAGTTGTGAAGCGGCTGCAACAGCGGGGATATAGAGTACGCTGCCTCGTCAGAGATACCAAAAGAGCAACAGAAATTCTCGGCAAAAATGTCGAATTAGTCGAAGGAGATATCACTCTGCCAGAAACCCTAACACCATTAGTAACCGAGCGCATAGAAGCAGTTATCTGCTGCACCGGCACCAAAGTTCAACCAGTAGAAGGAGACACCCCAACCAGGGAAAAATACTATCAAGGCATGAAATTTTATATGCCGGAAGTGGTTGATGTTCCCGAAATCGTTGAATACAAAGGTCTCAATAATTTAGTGCAAGCTGTTCGCCGCCAGCTAATTCAAGCAGGCGAAAAAACAATTTTTGACTTCACAAAACCCAGCCAAGATTTAAAAGAAACTTGGGGTGCCCTCGACGACATCGTAATGGGCGGCACCAGCGAAAGTTCGATCCGGCTGACAGACAATACAGCTATATTCACAGGCAATGTTTCTACTGCCAACTCGGGCGGCTTTGCTTCGGTGCGTACCCGTAACTTCGATCCTCCCATCGCTCTCGCAGGATTTAGCGGCCTCCAACTGCGTGTCAAAGGAGACGGCAAGCGCTACAAATTGATTGTTCGCAACGAAGCTAAATGGGATGGAATTGGCTATTGCTATTCGTTTGATACTGTTTACAATATCTGGATTACTGTCACTGTTCCTTTTGATGAGTTAATTCCAGTATTCCGCGCGAAAACTGTTAAGGATGGCTCTAAATTTGATGGCAGTAGTATTTTTTCTTTTCAGTTAATGTTGAGCAAGTTTGAATATGACGGCGCGCTCAACCCGAAATTTACACCGGGTATTTTTCAACTCGAGTTAGAATCTGTTAAAGCTTATGGGGGACAGACTTTGCCGCGATTTGTGATGGTGAGTTCGGCAGGAGTTACCCGCCCGGGCCGCCCGGGAATTAACTTGGAAGAAGAACCGCCGGCAGTCAGAATGAATGATATGTTGGGGGGGATTTTGACTTGGAAGTTGAAAGGCGAAGATTGTGTGCGATCGAGCGGCATACCTTATACTGTTGTCAGACCTTGCGCTTTGACTGAAGAACCGGGAGGCAAAGCTTTAATATTTGAGCAAGGAGACAATATTAGGGGCAAAGTCAGTCGGGAAGATATTGCAGAATTGTGTGTGCAAGCCTTGGAACAGCCTCAAGCTTGCAACGTTACTTTTGAGGTGAAAGAGGGGGAAAATGGCAGTCCTCCCGGAGACTGGCAGGGTTTGTTCTCTGGAGTTAAATAACATATAGCACTTCTTAGTAAAATGAGGTACGCTTGGTGATTTATAACTTCCAGGCTAGGCCTGGTAACGAGTAAACCAATATTGAGTAAGATTAAATGAACCGCGAAGACGCAAAGGACGCGAAGGAAGAGAAAGAAAAAAATACATTTCTTCCTTCGCGCTCTTCGCGTCTTCGCGGTTTAATCATTCCGATGCAACTGAATTTGGTATGATGAGTAAAACAATAACCAATAACTAATAACTAATTTATGTCTGTGACTTTTTTGCGACGGAACCTGACTCCTTATTTGTTTTTGCTACCTGCTTTATTTATTTTGAGTTTGACTGTTTTGTGGCCTGCAGTGCAAGCTTTTTATTTGAGTTTTACCAACTACGAATATGATTTAACTCAAATGCCGCAGTGGGTGGGTTTAAAGAATTTTTACAGGTTGTGGGGCGATCGAGTATTTTGGCAAACTTTGACGAATACGCTGCTGTATCTCACCTGCGTGGTGCCTGTATTGGTTGTTGTGCCGTTGGGAATGGCGATTTTGTGCAATCAAAAACTTAAGGGGATGAACTGGTTTCGAGCCGCATACTACACACCGGCGGTGATTTCAATGGTTGTCGCCGGGATTGCTTGGAAGTGGCTGTTTGCTGAGACTGGACTGCTTAATCAGTTGGGGGAATTGTTTGGTTTACCTCCTGTTTCTTGGCTGGCTAATCCGAAGTTAGCAATCTTTAGCGTCATGGCAGTTACTATCTGGAAAGGATTGGGCTATTACATGGTGATTTATTTAGCAGGGCTGCAAGCTATTCCGGCAGAACTTTATGAGGCGGCTGCTATTGATGGTTCTGATGGTTTGGGCAAGCACTGGGATATTACTGTGCCGCTGATGAAGCCGTATCTAGTTTTAGTAGCGGTAATTTCGGCAATTTCTGCTACTAAGGTTTTTGAAGAAGTTTATATTATGACTCAGGGCGGCCCTCGCAATAGTTCTAAGACTGTTGTTTATTATCTTTACGAACGGGCTTTTAAGGATTTGGAAATTGGCTATGCTTGTACGATCGGGCTGGTTTTGTTTTTGCTAATTTTGGGTTTGTCGATTTTGCAAGTTAGCCTTCAGGGTTTGGCTCGCAATGATTAACAATGATTAAGATTTCTGACTGATTAGGACTGACGCACCCGGCCCTCGTAAACTCGGTTTCTCGTTCTCACTTCTGTTGATCCCAAAACTTCATTAGATTCAGAAACCGGGTTTATTGGTCTAATTTATACGAATTTTTGACTTGAATCTCGAAGTAATGGGATCGCTCACGGTTTTGGGCAGGTCTTATTGGTGAAATCACAGGTATAAATATAGGGTTTCTGCCAGTTCAGAGGAATTTCTAATAAATCCCTGGTTCCGGTCATTCCCTGTCCCAGAAAGAGCAGCACAGCGATCGAGTTCAATATCACATGGATAGTGCGCCAGCGATTTGAGCGGTCTTTGTAAATGTCTTGAATGATGGCAAGGGAGAAAACCATAATTAGCGCAGCGGTGATGCCAATGTAGTAGTGAGACCAATACCATTCATTGGTTCGCCGATAAACGCCATCTTGAGTGCCCAGAATCACCAAACCAGTACCTGTTAGCGTCGCAAATATGCCGCGCCATAAAGCGGGTTTAGCTCGATATAGCATGACCAAAGAGGTGACAGTTGCAACAAACATCAGCACAATGAAAATGACCTGAAAGGAGTTTTTGCTCCAAACCTGTTCGCTCCAAATATGCTCAAAAATCGGGTAGGCTAGACCCAACAATGTCACTCCTACCACAGAACCTGACAGAATTCGACCTGCTTTGACGTGTTCTGGACCGACTACAGGTGGAATTTTGCTCTTGGTGTCGATCGCAATTTGCTTGCGACGCTGCATGGTTTGCCACGCCATATTGAGAACAACACCAAGCATAGGAAAAACAATCGCTACAGCTAAAATAGGATGCAGCAAAGCCATAAAATCTTTAAATTCCATACAGCACCTTTTCGTTTTTCAAGTTGATAAAACTAAACTTTTGAGACCTTCAGGAAATCGATCGCCCGATCGCGATCGAACAAAATCCGAGGCTTAAACAAAATCCCAAATAGCAGGAACAGAGACTTTAACTCACCAGGAGCGCAAGGACGTTTCCATTGACCTGGACGGCAAAACAACATCTCCACCAGACACCGATGTTGAGCAAGATCCAATTTGTAAAAGTGGATCTGTACAGAGGGAAATTCACCACTCAAGTCAATCTGAGCGATTTGCCCTTGTAAGCTCAAATTATCTTCCAGAATTTTTAGTGTCACTGGGAGTGTTTCTCCTGTAATAATAACAGGCAATAGGGCTTGAGTCATCTCTACGTGAACCCCCACTTCAGAAATGAAAGTAGTCACGCCCCACAAAATTTGTCCATCGATCGCCAGCCGTACCAATCGACGCAAATCAAACCATTCATACCGATCTGATTTAGGAGCGTCTAACAAAATTAACAGCGTGATGCTCATAATTAAAAGGTTGTAGGCGCTCCAAATCCAACCAATCCCCAACCCTTTGAAATGCTGGATGATTTCAGGCTCTGATGCGTGCATCTGAACTTGAATCAAACAGGTTCCCAGAACGTGCCACAAGCTGATCGCATTGGGAATAAATAATAGCAGCAACGGTAGCGCTAACTTCCAGTTGAAGGAAAAGCGATCGCTCACAGTGCCTTTGGCTGTGACGTTAAATCCTTTGGAGAAGGGAGACAGCATCACCTGAATGATGGTCAGAACCAGCGGGAACGCTAGTACCAGTGAGTAAATATCAGACAGTAATGCCGATCGCGATCGATGATTCAACCAGGAGAAAACCGTTAACTGCACTAAATAATAGGGCATAAAAAAGTACAACATTTCTTGAACACTGGCTCGGATGGGAATCACGCCCAAGAAAGAATAAGCTAAGGGCATCAACAGAAAACCCACGCGGGGAATGCAAGTAAACCAATGCAGAAGTCCTTCAAAATGAGCCAGTCGCTGAATCGGTTTGAGTCCGCGAATAGTCAGAGGATTGGAATCAATAAAAAACGCCTGTAAGGTTCCCCGGGCCCAGCGCAGGCGTTGAGTGGCGTAAGCAGAAATATTTTCTGCTGCCAAGCCAGCGCTGAGTTTTTCATTGAGATATACCAAGCGATAGCCTTTAGCAGAGAGTTTAATGCCGGTGAAATAATCCTCACTAAGAGATTCGGTGACAAATCCTCCTGCGTCTTCTAAGGCGCTGCGTCTCACCACAAAGGAAGTTCCAGAACAAACTACACTGCCGGCACCATCTTTGATAGGTTCAATTTGGCGATAAAAAACCTCTTCTTCCGGTGTGATAATATTATCTAAGCCTAAGTTACGGGCGATCGGGTCAGCATTGTAATAACTTTGAGGCGTTTGAACCAGGGCCACTGTGGGATCTTGGCAGAAACCAACGGTGCGAATCAGAAAGTTTTTGGTAGGGATAAAGTCGGCATCAAATACAACTATTAACTCTCCTTGAGTATAAGCTAAGGCATGATTCAAATTCCCTGCTTTCGCATGGAAATTATTAGGTCTAGTGATGTATTCACACCCTAATTCCTCTGCAAGTTGCCGGATTTCTTCACGCCGGGTGTCATCGAGCAGATATATTTTTTTATTGGTATATTCGAGGGCTTGACAACCAATTACCGTGCGTTTGAGAATATAGGCAGGCTCATTATAAGTGGGAATCAAAATGTCAACCGATGGCGTGAATCGACCCTCAACCACATCGATGGCCAACCGATTCGCTTCACTCCGGCGATCCTTTACCCACAACATCAAAAATAACTGAAGGATATTGGTAAGCAAGAGGAAAATTTCTAGAAGAAACAACCCAATGCTAAAGACTCCATCTAATGGATCGGATACATTTAAGGTTGTGAGCGATCGCCACAGCAGATAACGAGTCACCAACATCAACAAAATTCCCACAACTACAACCCGCGACCAGGTTCGGGGTATGGGCGAAACCCGCATAATCACCCAAGAAATCGCCAGCAGAGCGACCGTAGGTGTTAGCAAATACTCCCCCATTACCATCGGCACTTGCAGCCACATCGGAGGATGATTCTGCATTGCTTGGAGTTGAGCAAATAGACGATCGAGAGTCCCGTTACCGGAAAACCAAGCAGCGACCAGTCCACCCGCTAACATAACCGAACCTAACATGACGATGGTGGCGATCGGTATCCGGTTTCTGGGGGTACTATTTCGACGATGAAAGCCCAAATAATTAAGCCATGAAGTCATAATTTTGTTTCAGCAAATTCTATGAATTGGCGCCACAGGCAAGATGCCTGTGCCGCCAGACATCAAATTGGTTGTGGGGTGGGCGTCCCGCCCGCCCTGAGCAGCCACAGGCAAGATGCCTGTGCCACCAGACATCAAATTGGTTGTGGGGTGGGCGTCCCGCCCGCCCTGAGCAGCCACAGGCAAGATGCCTGTGCCACCAGACATTTTCTTGTGGGGTGGGCGTCCCGCCCGCCCTAAGTTCTATTTGAGCTTAGCGGAACAGTTCTTTGTTATTCAGAATAGCGGGCCAATTTTTGTTTGCTAAAGCAATGTGACCAGGGATATCCCCCATCCACTGTGCTTGTACTTTCTTGTCGTAGTTGAGATAAAGCTTCCCATTAACGATTTTCCAGGCGTCAGGCTGGGTCACAACAAGATTCCCTTCACTGGTACCCTGCGCGCAATATCCACCGTATTGAGGAGCATACTTTTCAGGATTGTTAGCAAACATATCACGGTTTGCTGCACTAGCAAACATCCAAGTTGTTCCACCCCAATTATGTTTAAATTGGCTAACTCCCATAACTAATTTGCTTTGGGTGAAATAGGCTACGACATCCTGACCATCAAGAGCCACACCTTTTTCGGTGTAGAACTCAGGATGAAGGGTTGTTGTGTTGCTTTTACCCGCGCAAGGATTGGCTTTACCAGCGCAAGGATTGGCTTTACCCGCACAAGGATTGACTTTACCCGCGCAAGGATTGACTTTACCCGCACAAGGATTGGGTTTACCCGCACAAGGGTTGGCTTTACCCGCACAAGGGTTGGATTGTGCAACCTTGGATGAAACGGTTGTAAAGTTTAAGTTTGTGGAAGCCTTGAAATTGGCGTAACTAACATTAGTTGTTACCAAACCTAGAATGGTGGCAATGGCGATCGTGGTAATGTATTTTACTTTCATGTGTCTAATTTCCCGATAAATGGTTAGTAATCCCACGCCAGATGTTTGCTTGAGAGTTTTTGCTCTCTGGGAATTCGGATGGCTTTTTGTTTTCCTCAAGATTTGAGGTTATTTACATTAACGCTCAAGAAAATGAGTGCTAGATGAGGAAGAGATGGATGGGAGATAAAACTCTGAATGCTTTATACGTCCCTTTCTTCAGCAAAAATTAATCTGGGAATTAGGAACGCATCATCTAGTTGCCCCGAATGTCTTATAGAGTGGAGATTAACCCTGACTATCCTTGAGAGTCCTTGAGGCACTCTTGGCTTAGAAACCGGGTTTCTTACTAGATACCTCGTTGCAGAACCCAAGATTGCTGATGAGAAACCGGGTTTATGAGGTCAACCCTCCTAAGCTGCTGTGCATCTAATTTGACAGTAAATTTTTCTACAATTATTGTGGGACAGGCAGGAGAGCCCGTCTCTGTATTCAATTTAGATGCGTAGCAGCTTACTTAGTAGTGCAGTAATTTAACCGCGAGTTGAGAAATTATGACAGGAAAAGACTGGTTAGTGACTAATGATGGACAGTGCCATGTTTGTGAGGCTACAAGTCAAATTGAAGATTTGACCCATCCCTACCGACTTTACCGCTTTTTAACTGACTTGGAAGATGTATTAGAGCAAATTAGTGATGATTATTTACGACTCCAGGCAATTTGTCCCCTTGTCCGCAGGTTGTTAGATAGTTCCTCCTGGTTTCAAATTGCTCTACTTGAGCCTGACTCTGAGACAGGCTGGGCAGTACAAACACTTTATGATGACCCATTTTTTCCTCTGACAGTGCAGTTGGTCGCTTGGGTTCCGGGTGCAGTTTCTCCGATTCATAATCATGCCAGTTGGGGACTGGTGGCGCTACTTGATGGAGAGGAGAAAAATACTTTTTGGCAGCGATCGCCAACTCGCAAGTTTCCCGATAAAATTACAACAGTGGGAGATATTTTGCTTGCTCCTGGTGACGTTTTGTGCTTAATGCCAGATGCGATTCATCATGTGGAAGCACTCGGAGATAAACCAACCATTAGTTTTAATCTTTATGGTGTAACAGATTACGATCGACGATTTGAGTTTAACCAGATTAAAGGTACTGCGGAAAATTTTTAAGATAGCAGCCTGATGAAAGCAAATATCAACAAATATCAAATATACGGGGCGATTGCCATCGCGGCTGGACCAACTTTCATGCGTGGTTCAGGCTTCGAGGCCCGACGGGCTCTCCGGCCCCTCCCACAACTCCTGCTTTTGATTGCTATAGTTGGGATTTCCCTAATTTTAATGCTTAAGTCTCCTCGCTACCTGACGATATAATGAAGCTAATTCGCCAATTTATAGTCGCTATCAACTCTCTCACTGGCAAGCGAATTTCCACCTCTTCGCTTCAGTTTCGCCTGACGCTGGAATTGCTGGTACTCTCGATTTTAGGACTTAGCAGTGTGGCATTTTGGGCCGGCTGGCAAAGATCGCAAAATCTAGTGGGTGCTCATAAACAAACCCTGGAATACATTGGAATACGCTTTCCCGAACAGGTTGAGCTTTATAGTGAAATGGGTTCACTAGAAATTGGCTTAACCCGAAGCGTCCATAAAGCTTCCACAGGAGGAATAATGGTGTGGGTAAAGCGAAATGATGGGATGCTTTTGGTAAATTCACCTGATATGGATCTGCAATCTTCTAAGATTACGAAGATGATATCGTTGACGGAAGTACCTGCAGAGCCGACTTTTGTTCAGGTGGGCGATCGCTACTTGGTGATTTGTAGCAGAACTCTGAGGATTAAAAATGAGTTACTGGGTACGGTATATTTCTCTCAAGATATCACTGATGAGCAACGTCAATTAAATGATGGGATTCGCAGTCTAATTGTTGTCAGTATTGTGGTAATCTTAGTGTTAATGTTGGCGATCGCCAGTCGCATTCGTCATGCTCTCCATCCTTTGGAACATATGAGTCAGGTAGCTAGCACTTTGTCGGCTGATAATTTGCAGGCGGCAAAACTTCAACTGCATCAGGCTCCTGATGAGATTTTAGGACTAGCGCAAACGTTTAATGAGATGTTGTTTCGCTTATCTGGTTCTTGGGAGCAACAACGCCAATTTGTAGGTAATGTTTCCCACGAATTACGCACGCCTCTGACAGTTGTAGTTGGTTATTTACAAAGTTTGCTGCGACGCAGCACTAACTTAAGTGACTATCAGCAAGAAGCACTGGAAACAGCCGTTGGGGAAACTGAACGCACGATTCGGATGTTAGAAGATTTGCTCGATTTGGCACGGGCTGATAGTGGCAACTTGCACTTTCGTTTGAATCCGGTGATACTGAATACTCTGGTGGCTGAGGTAGCCCAGATGAGTCAAAAAGTTAGCAATCGGAAAATTATTTTCGTGTCAAATGATGAGGATGTTGTAGCCTGTGCGGATCAGGATCGTTTACAACAAGTGTTAATTAACTTAGTCGATAATGCAATCAAGTATTCTGCTCCGGAACAACCAGTTGAGTTACTCTTAGAAAAGAAGGAACAGCAGGTGATGATTCATGTGGGCGATCGCGGAATTGGTATTTCTCTCCCCCATCAAAACCGGATTTTTGAGCGGTTTTACCGGGTGGATGAGTCAATGACGCGCTCTAGAGACGGTACAGGGTTGGGATTGGCGATCGCCAAAAGCCTGATCGAAGGCATGGAAGGACGTATTACGCTCCGATCTAAACCGGGAGAAGGTAGTATTTTTACTATCACCTTACCTGTCTGGAATCCGCAGCTATAGGGGTTCTCGGAAAGATGAGGTATTCACCAATTAATTAACAATTCCCCAATCCCCCAATCCCCAATCCCCCAATCTAAAATCTAAAATCTAAAATCTAAAATCTAAAATCTAAACTTGTACCTCATCTATCTGAGAAAGGCTATATGAGCGATCGCATTCTCCTTGTTGAAGATGACCCTAAACTGGCAAAGTTCATCGAATCAGAACTTAGTCTTGAAGGATATCACGTGACTGTCGCCCCAAATGGATTGGATGGATTAACGATCGCTCGTGATGCTCAACCGGATTTATTAATTTTAGATTGGATGCTTCCCGGTATCTCTGGATTAGACATCTGTTTAAGGTTGCGATCGACTGGTGTTCAAGTACCAATAATTATGTTAACAGCAAAAGATGAAGTACCCGATCGCGTGACGGGATTAAATGCTGGAGCCGATGATTATGTTACTAAGCCTTTCAGTATGGAAGAACTCCTCGCGAGAGTCAAAGCACGTCTGCGCCGAACTCAACCAAATGACCCGGATCAGCTACAATTTGAAGACCTAATATTAAACGGTTTAACCCGTGAAGTATATCGAGGCAGTCAACTAATTGAACTCACTGCCAAAGAGTTTGATTTGTTAGAATTTATGCTGCAAAATCCCCGTCAAGTCATTACCCGCGACCGAATTTTAGAAAAAGTTTGGGGTTACGATTTTATGGGCGAGTCAAACATTATTGAAGTGTATATTCGTTCCTTACGGATTAAGTTAGAAGTAAGTAACTCAAAACGCCTGCTGCATACTGTTCGGGGAGTTGGATATGTGTTGCGAGAGCAAAAGTGAGGAGCGGCGGATTTACAAATACTTGGGATATGAAGTATGGATACTGGTGAACCCGCTCCTATTATACTACCTATTTGTGGGTAAAAACTCGACCTAGAAATCCGGTCGTTCCTGATAATCTTCCGCAGAACTCGGGTCTAATTCCCACCGATTTTCATCTCGATGTTCAAGCATATCTGTTGTGTGCAAAATAGCCCCATCTGGCAATTCTATGCCCGCAGCGGCTCCGAGTTCGTCAACAATATCCAGGTCGGGAGTAGGCGTGGTTCCGCCCACCGATTGCTCGCCAGTGGCACTTTCTTGTTCCGCAGCAGGATCGCCATCCTCGCCACCGATTCGGGAACTGGTGGAAGAGTATTCTGAACTGCTGTCCTGCAAAATTGTTATGTCGTCTTGGCTCAATCCCGGTTGATCGATGACGCCGGTACCGTAAGATTCGGTAATTTCTTGAGGCAATTCGCCCAAATTATCACCATCTCTTGTTGTTTTTGCCTTGCGTTCCTTTTGCTGTGCCACGAGACTTGCTCCTGTTTGTTTTTGAACTCAATTAAATTTAAAATGTCCGAATTTCGCTTGAGCTGAATTATTTTTAGTTATTGCTAATGGGTGTCATTAAGTGGCATCATAATTGCTATTTAAGCTTTTAGCTTCTATCCCAGGAAATATATGGATTCCGATCGGCTATTTCATTAGGAATACAAAAAGCGATCGCTCGTTTCAAACGGGCGATCGCTTTTTAATTGGGAGGCTAATTCTATTCGGGAAAATCAGGAATTACCCATTTGGGGGGTTCCATCCGTTTCCTTCTCACCGCTTCCTCTGCTATTTCTAGCATTTTATCCAGAGAAGTATTTTCAATAAAGTTGGACGTTGCTTCTGCGTATTCCCGCTTCGGGCACTTGTCGCCCAAAATGCAGCCGTTGATACAAGCTACAGCACAATCGACAGTGTTCTCCACCATAACTTTTTTCCTTTCACGGTTCCAACAACTAGCAGGCAGATGCTCTGGGTTAATTTGTCAAGAGACTGCCCTCTATGTTTATTTTACTTTACAAATTGGACTCAAATGTCGATCGCCAGCGCAAAACTGTTATAAAATCAAAGGAACCTACCTAATCTGCCGATCGTGAGTAATTTTATGCGGCGCTTAAAACTCTTACCTTGGCGAGAAATGCTGCAAATTGCCGCCCTCGTCAACTCAATCGTGATTGGACTGGAGCTATTTTTAGCCTGGGGTTTCACGCAATCGCCGCCAATCCGCAACGGCGTGACGCTTCTCTACAATTCCTCCCTGGGGATATTGATACCTTTTGCAGCAGCAGTGGGAATGGGATCTTTAGCAGTGTACTTTTTAGAGTATTGGCAACAACAATTTTTGCTCAACCGAACTAGTTTGTGGGTTTTAGTTTTGTGCGTGCTCTTGGGTTTGGTGTTAAAGTCATTCCTACCCATACCTCCTTTATTAGCAAGTTTATCGGAAGAAGCACTAATCGGAGTTACGGTGGGAGTTTTTTGGAAGGGCCGGCCTTATTGGCGATAGTCAAGCGATTTTAGATTTTAGATTTTAGATTTTAGATTGGCCATGACTGATGAGGCTCGTGGTTTCGAGCTTGTCTAAAGTCGCATTCTTTTTTGAAGATAGTATCATTAGTCATTGGTCATTGGTTATTAGTCTATATGTAGGGTGCGCACTGCGCACCTTACCGCTGCTTAAAACAAGAAATTCCCTCTTCCTTCTTCCTTCTTCCTTCTTCCTGACATCGGTTACATCCGTTACATCCGTTACAGAATCCGTTGCCGAACTTCCTTCTTCTTATGGCAGCCAAAAATCGGGAATGAAGGTTTTAGTCAAACTGCGAGTAAACTGATTAATCTTTCTCCCAATTTGAATGTGCGGTTCGTCAGCTTCCACGGGAATAATTACCGCTTTGTTCCCAAGTCCGAAACGCGAAATTACCAAATTTGCCGCCTCCAAACCAGTAACATAGGCTTTTTCCTGCGACCAAGAACCGTGACGGGTCACAACCCAATCGCCGCTCATGAATACATTATCATAACTTGTTACGGCCGGCAACAAATACTGATAGCTGCCCGGGGCAAAATGCGTCACTGCCCGCGACAGCCGAATCGCGCTGCTGTCGATTACTTTTGCCTCCCGAAAAGCCGGAATGCAAGTCGCTAAATCCCGCTGAACTAAGGAAACAATTTCCTCATCTTTGAGGGGAATTAATTGATTTGCGTGATAAAAGTCAGCTTCGACAACTGTTCCCGGTTCGTCTCGAAATTCGTCGTGCAAAGCATTCAAATCAAAAAACGTCCAACCCGTAGTTGAACTAAACCCAAAACAGGCATTAGAAGGCAGCGGAATGTCAATTTTTCTGTCAAACCACAGGCGAACAGCTAACACGTCAACTGCACCCAAATTCATCGCGTCCCGAAACTCTTGGCGACTTTGCAAAGCTGGGCTGCTGGTGATAATTTTTTGCATTCCCGTGACGCCAACTGCAAAAATAACTGCATCTGCCTCGAAGGTTTCTTCGCCGCAAACAACGCCTGTAGCTCGGTTGTTGCTGTCAACTATTAAATCAGTAACTCGCTGCTTTGTCAATACTTTTGCACCGAGTTTTTCCAGGATATCGACCCAGGGACGAAATATCATTTCTCCGACAGTTCCGCGACACCAAACTACATCAAAATCCGGTTGGTGTGCTAAGATGAAATAATAAAGCATTCCCAAAGCGGCGGCGGCAGAACACTGTTCTCCTGGTGCAAATAAACCTACTAATAACATCGGTTCAAAAGCATCGCGGTACAGTCTTGCAGAAACGCCAAATTGTTTGAATAGTTCGCGGGCTGTGACGCGATCGTACCTGCGCCAAGCTTCGTCGGAATTGTCGAAATCTAGGACGGCGTAGAGTAAGGGCAAGGCTGAAAGCCGATCGACTAATGGCAGCCTTTTAAATCGCGTGTAAAGAAAGGTTCCTAACGGTGTGGGAAGGATCGGTTCGTCCTGAAAAATCGGCGATTCTACTTCCAATCCGGCCGGTGAATACTGACAAGAACGAGTCCAAGGCGTGAAGGGAGCGAGTCCTAATTCCTTGACTAAGGAAAAGATGTTTTTGTAGGGATACCAGAAGCCATGAATGCCTGCTTCTACGGAACGCCCGCCGGCGGTTTTCCACCCTGCAACTAAGCCACCCGGATAAGGGCCTGCTTCTAGCAGGGTGACATCATAGCCTTGCTGGGCTAGGTGATAGGTAGCGCCTAAACCGGCCCATCCTGCACCGACGACGACTATTTTTGGGGTTGACGATTCTGGTGACATTGCGTACCTCTTGATAATTTATTAATGATGACATAATTCATAAAATGCGGATTTGATATAAAATGTGTTGGATTAGGTGCTAAATTTCGCTTGAGTGAATAATGAGTGTCAAAAACCGCCAGCAGACTAACCTCTTGCTGCTCTTATTTCCCGCTACCGCATGGCTGCTCGTTTTCTTCATTTTGCCAGTGCTAATTGTACTTTTGTACAGTTTTTTAGAACGCGGTACTTACGGGGGCATTACTTGGATATTTACTCTTAGCAACTACCAGCGTTTGTGCAGTGGACTTTTCTTAGGAGTAATTGGGCGATCGCTCTGGCTGGCTTTTCTGACAACGGTCGCTTGCTTGTTAGTTGGCTATCCCCTAGCATTCTTCATTGCCACCCGTTCTCCCCGCTGGCGAAATGCTTTGCTTTTGCTGGTAATTATTCCATTTTGGACTAACTTTTTAGTGAGAACATACGCCTGGATAATACTCCTGCGCAGCGAAGGAGTAGTTAACACAGCCTTGCAAAGCTTGCAAATTATTAGCGAACCGTTAAACTTGCTTTTTACGCCTTTCGCTGTGGCGATCGGTCTTATTTACGGCTATTTACCTTTCATGGTTCTGCCTTTATATTCTAGCATAGAACGCTTCAATTTTTCATTAGTAGAAGCCGCTCAAGATTTAGGGGCGAATGATATTCGCACTTTTTGGCGCGTCTTTTTACCCTTGACCACTCGTGGCATTGTTGCAGGTTCAATTCTGGTTTTTGTTCCCGCCGTCGGCGCTTTCATCACACCGGATATATTGGGCGGATCTAAAACAATTATGGTGGGAAATTTGATTCAAAATCAGTTTATAAAAGCCCGCGACTGGCCTTTTGGGTCGGCGCTTTCTATGCTGTTGACGGTAATCATATTGATTCCTGTTTTAATTTATTCCCGCGTGTCTGATGAAACTTAAACAACTAAATTGAGATTGACAGTTGGGTGGGTCGGGTTTATGAGATTATTGGTCTTAGGCACAGATTGTCTGTAAAACCCACCCCAGAGGGCTAACCTATTTTTGACTAATGACTAAACTAGATTTACTCGTGCGGGCGATCGGCAAAAAGTGGCTTTGGGTACAAGCTGGGCTAGCATTTTCCTTTCTTTACTTGCCAATTCTCATCTTAATTATTTACTCCTTTAACGCCTCCAGATTCAATGCCGTTTGGCGCGGTTTTACCCTTGACTGGTATCGCAGTTTATTCGGCGGTGCAGGTACAATCGGACTCGGAACATCGCTAGGAATTGCTAGCAGCAGCAGCGCCGGAATCTTGACTGCACTCAACAACAGCTTGCTAATTGCAGCTATTTCGACTGTGTTAGCAACAATTTTTGGTACAATGCTGGCGTTAGCACTCGAACGCTTTCATTTCCCAGGACGCAAAGCAGTAGAAGCTTTACTATTTTTGCCGATTATCATGCCCGAAATTACGATCGGCATTTCGCTGCTAGTTTTCTTTACCCTAGTATTTCGGATCGTAGAAAATCTCACGGGAATTCGCCTCAATCTCGGCTTGCCTACGGTAATTATCGGTCACATTGTCTTTAATATTTCCTTTGTGACTATTACTGTCAGGGCGCGTTTGGCGGAACTCGATCCGATATTAGAACAAGCAGCTTTTGACTTAGGCGCTAACGAATGGCGGGCTTTTTGGCGCATCACTCTCCCTCTAATTTGGCCCGCTATTTTCAGCGCGGCACTCCTGGCTTTTACTCTGTCGCTGGATGATTTTGTCGTGACATTCTTTACTACCGGCGTCGGTTCAGTGACGCTGCCGCTATTTGTTTACGGCATGATAAAATTTGCTGTGACGCCAGCGATTAATGCCATTTCAACTTTGATGTTGTTGGCTTCCTTATTGCTGGTTTTATCATCGCTCAAAGTTAAAAAAAGTTAAGATAATTGCTTTCTGTGTCATAATTATTGTCGTCTGCAATTAGCAAAACCTATGAAACGCCTGCTGACTTTCCTACTTTTGTTTGTGATGAGTGCAACGGTGGCTTTCGGCTGTAGCCCCACAGGTGGCAACCAGCAGCAAGTGCTTAGCATTTACAATTATGCAAGTTATATCGCCCCAGAAGCGATCGCCCAATTCGAGAAAGAGAACAATGTTAAAATTCAATACGACACTTTCGAGAACAGCGACGCACTCTATGCCAAACTCAAAGAGGGAAACCCGGGTTACGACTTAATATTTCCCGCCGATTACATGGTGAAAATCATGATCGCAGAAAATTTAATTGAACCGCTGAATCTTAATAAGATTCCCAACCAAAAAAACCTCGAACCTAAGTTTATCAATCAAGCTTTTGACCCGGGGAATAAATATTCCCTGCCCTACCAGTGGGGAACGATGGGAATTGGCTATAACGTGAAAGCAACCAAGGGCGATATCAACAGTTGGGCGGCGATGTTTGATTCTAAATATGCCGGAAAAGTCGCGTGGCAAGACGATGCCAGATACACATTTGCAGGCGTTTTAATGTATTTAGGATTTGACCCAAATACAACCAATCCCGAAGAGATTAACAAAGCCCGCGATTTGCTGATTAAAAGTAAAAATATCATTGCTGCTTTTGTCCCCGACACCGGTCAAAATCTGCTCGATCAAGGAGAAGTAAATCTGACGATGGAATGGAGCGGCGATGTTTTCCAAGTTATGAAAGAAAATCCTAATCTCCGCTACGCTATTCCCAAAGAAGGAACAATTATCTTTTCTGACAACATGGCAATTCCCAAAGGTGCGCCCCAGAAAGAGTTAGCGGAGAAATTTATTAACTTTATTTTGCAGCCAGAAGTAGGCGCTAAAGTGTCTAATTTTACCCACTATGGCTCGCCCAACAAAGCAGCAATCGATCGAGGTTTAATCGACCCGAACGATTTGAAAAATCCTCAAATTTACCCGCCGTCTGAGGTGTTTGGCAAAATGAAATTATTGCAGGATGTCGGAAAAGCAACTGCATTGTACGATCAAGCTTGGACGGAAGTTAAAGCAGGGGCTGGAAAGTAGATATAACAAAGGTTTCTGCCGGGTGGGTTTACTTAAATTTTTAGTTTGTATTGGAGTTGCACCATCGTCAAGAACGGGCAAGATGGCCGTTCCACAAGAAAATTAAGTTTTGTGGAACGGGCATCTTGCCCGTTCATAAACAAGTAATTGCCCGTTCCTAAACAAGTAATTGATAATGGTGCAAGATATCAGTTTAACCGGACTATAACTCAGATTTTTATCACTCACAAATACTAACACAATGCACGCTGTCGAAGTTTTAGAAGTTTCCAAAGTATTTAAAAGTGTCCGCAGTCAAGATTTCTTAGCTGTAGACAACATCAACCTGCAAATTTACGATCGAGAATTCTTTTCTTTACTCGGCCCTTCCGGCTGCGGCAAAACTACAACTTTGCGAATGATAGCGGGTTTTGAAATTCCCACAGCGGGCGAAATTTACATTCACGGTCAAGCGATGCAAAATCGCCCACCCTTTCACCGCCCTGTGAATACGGTATTTCAAAACTATGCTTTATTTCCGCACATGACAGTAGCACAAAATGCCGCTTTTGGGTTGGAAATGGAGAATTTGCCTGAGAAAACAATTCGCTATCGCGTTGTTGAAGCCTTAGCATTAGTACAGTTAACCGATGTAGAAAAACGCTATCCCCGCCAACTGTCAGGGGGACAGCAGCAGCGAGTAGCACTAGCAAGAGCATTAGTCAAACAGCCGTCTGTTTTGCTGTTAGATGAACCCCTAGGAGCGCTGGATTTAAAATTGCGTAAAGAGATGCAATTAGAATTGAAAAAAATGCAGCGTCAATTGGGAATTACGTTTATTTATGTTACTCACGATCAGGAAGAAGCACTAACGATGTCGGACAGAATTGCAGTGATGGATGGAGGAAAACTGCAACAAGTGGGGACGCCTGTTGATATTTATGAATATCCTAAAACTCGGTTTGTTGCTGATTTTATTGGCGATAGCAATTTTTTAACCGGGCAAGTAGTAGAAAAGCAACAGGGTCAAATAATCGTGTTGGTTGACCAGCATTTGCCCGTGTTAGTTGCGACAGCAGAAGATATACCCGCTGGTAAAGTTGTTACCCTAGTGTTGCGGCCTGAAAAAGCTGCTATTTACCCGGCTAATTATGATGTTGAAAATAGCTGGCCGGGAATAGTAGAAGAGGCTATTTATATTGGTACTGACACGCGCTATACGGTGCGGTTGACTGCTAAAAGTTCGATCGCCCTTCGCCGACAAAACTTGCACAGAGATGACTTGCAGCGACACAAAGTCGGCGACAGCGTTCGAGTTGCCGTGCCGCCGGAAAGTATCTGCGTTTTATGAAACGGGTGCATCTTGCACCATTGTCAACAACAGGCAAGATGCCTGTTCCACAACAGATGAATTTTCTTGTGGAACAGGCATCTTGCCTGTTCGTCAACAACAGGCAAGATGCCTGTTCCACAACAGATGAATTTTCTTGTTTAGGAACAGGCAAGATGCCTGTTCCTAAACAAGAATGGTCCAACATTTCAGTTGAAACGTTCTGCTTAATTCAAACTCCCTTACTCCGGTGATGGCGAAGGAGTTGCCGCTTCTTCGGGCAAGGGAATTTCCGCAGGAGTCGATTCGGGCGACGGCGAGGGACTCTCGGCCCCGGGCGAGGGAATTTCCGCAGGACTCGGGGCGGCAGTTTCCGGCGGTGGCGGAACTTGTTCGGGCTCTGGCTGGCGGCTGCGCACCCACAAACCTAAACCGCCGCAGGCTAATATCAGCCCCAACAGCCCCAGTAGGGGCAGTGAAAGCTTGAAACCCGTTTTTTCAACTGGTTCCGGGGCGGGGGTAGTTTCGGGGTACAGCAACTTTTTGGACGATTCAGGAAGCGGAGGTTCTGCACGGAGCCCCGACTTCTGGAGGGACCGCGGCAGGGACGGCGGCAGCGACACCGAGGCTGACACTGGCGCTGACACTGGCGCTGACGCCTCCGCCGGATTAAACAGTACCAATTTATCGGGCGACATCCGACAGTGAGTTGCCACCACGGAGGTGTTGTCATAACCGTTTTTCTCGTTGGCGAGACGAATCCAAGACTCAACCGCGGCTTCCAAAGACATTTTGCCCTCAAGCACCTCTGGCCCGTAATTCTCCCAAGATTGCTCTACCCAGTCGTTGTCGCTCAAACCGTCGGAACACAGCAGTAGTAAGCCTTCTTCTTCGACAATAAATCGCTGAATCGTCGGGCGCAGGAAATCGGCGTCCCGCGTGCCCAAAGCTTGAGTCAGGGCTCCTGCATCTGCTCGCAGTTGAGTTTCCCAGTATAAACAGTGTCCTAGTTGGACTTCCCTTGACGCTACGTCGTCGTCCACGGTCAGCCGCTGACAGTAATTTTTGCCAATCCAATAAGCGCGGCTGTCTCCAACATTGACTAAATAAAGTTCGTGACTGTTATTTGAGGGCGAATCCTCGGAATTTTTCACTTTTTGAGGCAATTGGAGGGCCATCACCAAAGTGGTCCCCATCCGCTGCCGCAACTCTTTTCCCTGCTCGTTATTTTGAGCGGAAATCACATTATTGACAACTCTCACTATTTCTTCGAGTTGCTTGATGACCATTGTTGGCGTCATCAACTCTTCTTGTTGAGTGATTTCTGTGAGCAAATTTTGGATTAAAGCTTTCAGGGACTGGACGGCTAATTGACTGGCAACTTCTCCTCCTTCGTGGCCTCCAACTCCGTCGCAAACCATGGTCAAGTAAGGAATTAGTTTGTCGTTCCCTGAAGTTTTGCTAGATTGAAAATCAGCAGCAGTCGGATAGCAACTGTCTTCATTTTTGGATCGCTGCGGCCCGGTATCGGTCATGCCGACTACTTCTAAGTGCAGAGGCAATTTAGCGGCTTGTTCTAATAGTAAATCGTTTAGTTCCAGGGCGATCGCCTCGAAAGGCATGCTGGTGCGGCGCATAAACTGACAAATCTCTCCGAGTCTCGACTGCACCTCGGGCCCGGCCGATTCCACCAAACCTGACCACACATCTCCCAAATCCCGCAGCGTCGGTACAAAATTGCCCCGGTGCAGTTCCAGCAGGCGTACCCGCCAACCTTCGACCCGCAAATTTTCCGGTACCAACAAACTCGAAGCGACTCCCTGTTCCGACAGCGGCGCCCACAGTTGGAGCATTTGCCACAGCCAGTAAACTTGGCGCGTGGCGGTTGTCCCAGACCAAGCTTCTAAAATAGAAGGATACAGGCGACCGAAATTATTGATTGGCACATTTTCCAACAACAGCGCCTCTGCCGCTTCTGGTGCTTCCCCCAGGGCACAAAAACCGTAGACTTCCGGCGTATGCAGCCGTTGGGGATACAAATGCAGATAAGGCATAATGGTATCAGGCAGTTGTTCCGGGACGCTCGGAGGCAGAGCAGGACGGCTGTCGAGCCAGATTTGGGGTGCAATGACAAAGTATCGATCGGCTATTACCTTACCCGCGGGCACTTCCTCGGCTGCTTGCCCCACTGCCCACAAATAGCGATAAATTAAATCGGTTTCGCAAGCTGCACACTGCTGGCGGCCAAAGGTATTGCGGGGATCGGCACAGCTAAGATTCGGGCAATAAATCGGTTCGGAGAAACTGCTGATCATATCGAAATACTTTGTGTAAAAAGATTCTGAAGATATATGATTCGCCAGCCCAAATTCATGAGCTTGAGAATAAACTGATTTTAGCCCCTATCAATTTCTTAACTGCCTTTGGGCCCCTAGAAATTGTAGTTTCTGCCAGTCTGCATCGGCTAAAATTGTAATTTAAGTTACTAAACTCTGACTTGGAGTAGGAGGGAAGCCTCAACCTCGTACCGCTGTGCGAAAAATCGCTCTTAGGGCCCGCAAGTGGCAAACCCTTGCAGAGTCAGTTGTTGGCAATTCTTAAATCTTAAATTTCAAATCTAAGATCTAAATAGTATCACCTATTCTTTTTATGATCTTGACTCCTACGCTCCTTTGGCTGCTAGTTGGGTCTTTGCTCTGTTTGGCAGAGCTATTTCTCCCGACTGCTTTTGTCGCTTTTATGATGGGACTGAGCGCTTTCGCCGTAGCTGGATGCTCTCTAGTTCTACCTTACGTTAATTTACAAATATTCCTGTGGATGGTATTTTCGACGGTTTTTGTGCTGCTGTCTCGGCGGTTGATACCAAAAGGCAAGGTAAGGGCGATCGCAGATTCTCAGGAAGCAAAAACTTTAACAGAAATTCCCCCCGGAGAAGCCGGCCGAGTCATTTATGAGGGGAATTCTTGGCGAGCTCGCTGCGAAGACACGAACGCCGCCATCCCCCCCAACCAAAACGTAATTGTCGTGGGACGAAAAGGCACTACTCTGATAGTTTTGCCAGAAAATTTATTGCATTCTTAAACAAAATGCGTAATTAATCACAGACAATTAGTAGTTAGTCATCAGTCATTAGTCATCAGTCATTAGTCATTAGTCATTAGTCATCAGTCATTAGTCATTAGTCAACAGTTAACAGTTAACAGTCAACAGTCAACAGTCAACAGTCAACATTTATAGGAGGCGACCGTGGAACAACTTTTTTTACTTGTATTTTTAGCACTAGGCGGCTCTGCCCTCGCAGGTTCCGTCAAGATTATCAATCAGGGAAATGAAGCACTGGTGGAAACTTTAGGTAAATACAGCGGCAAAAAACTGGAACCCGGTTTGAATTTTGTCAAGCCGTTTCTCGATCGCGTCGTTTACGAGCAAACAATTCGGGAAAAAGTCTTAGATATTCCTCCGCAAGCTTGTATTACCCGGGATAACGTTTCCTTCACGGTTGATGCTGTGGTTTACTGGCGCATTGTAGACTTGGAAAAAGCTTGTTACAAAGTAGAAAATCTCCAGTCAGCAATGGTAAATATGGTGCTGACTCAAATTCGCGCCGAAATGGGTCAACTGGATCTCGAACAAACCTTTACTGCTCGTTCTCAAATTAATGAAATCTTGCTCAGAGATTTAGATATTGTTACTGATCCTTGGGGAGTGAAAGTAACGCGGGTAGAATTGCGCGATATTATCCCTTCTAAAACTGTACAGGAATCGATGGAATTGCAGATGGCAGCCGATCGACGCAAGCGGGCGGCAATTCTGAC
>NZ_JANMZH010000419.1:0-15647 GCF_031383065.1 Microcoleus sp. OTE_8_concoct_300
TTTAGGGTATTATCGGTACGCACCCTACAACTCACAGTCATTAGTCATTAGTCATTAGTCATTAGTCATATCGTTTCCGGTTGCATCGGAATGATTTAACCGCAGAGGGCGCAGAGAACGCAGAGGGAGAGAATACAGAGATGAATAATTCCGATGCTACCGGATTTGATATCATTAGTCATTAGTCAACAGTCAACAGTCAACGGTCAACTGTCAACAATCATCTCAAGGACTGCACCCTATAACTGATAAGAGCACCAGTCGCTCCAGCTACCGACATAAAGTTTAGCATCGGGAATCCCAGCAATTTCTAAAGACAGTAAATTAACGCAAGCCGTCACCCCGGAACCGCAATAAACGATGATTTCTTCGGCTTTTTCTAATTCCGCCCACCGGTGTTTTTGTTCCGAGGTCGATCGCACTTTTCCAGTTTGAGCCGTCACCTCTTGCCAAGGATAGTTAACCGCACCCGGAATGTGGCCTGCAATCGGGTCGATCGGCTCCCGCAAACCTTCATATCTCTCGCTCTCTCGCGAATCAACCAAAACCGTTCCCGGCAAGTCTTTACGCTCTTTCACCGCCTCAATATCTACCGCCAAATCCTGCTGCAAGTGGGCAACAAAGTTACCCTCGCGGGGTTCTGGCAAAATATTTGTTACCGGATATCCGCCCGCTTTCCAGCCGCTGAAACCGCCGTCTAACAAAGCGACTTTGCTGTGTCCCATATATCGCAGCAGCCACCACAAACGAGCCGCAAAAGCCAGTCGTGAATCGTCATAGGCGATGACTAAAGTTTCTGCTGAATTAATGCCGAGCGCACTCAATTTATGAGCTAATTCTTTAATATTTGGCAGCGGATGTCTGCCCCCGTGTTTGCCAACTGAACTCGCGATATCCCGGTTTAAATCTAAATAGAAAGCTCCGGGAATGTGACTTTCTTGATATTGTTTGTGTCCCAATTCTGGGTCAGCGAGGGAAAACCGACAGTCAATAATTACAACTTCCGGATCTTCGGTATGGGTTGCTAACCATTCAGGAGAAACGATTAAAGTGTTGTCAGTCATACTTCTTCAAATCTATGTTTTAACATCTATCGGGAAGGAGCTTTTTTCTCAGGTTCTGCGTTGTCGGAAGGAGATTTCTTAGAAGTTGCTTTATCCGAAGCTCTTTTTTCAGAATTGGATTTTTTAGCAGTTGCTTTCTCCGAAGTTTCTTTTTGCGAATTGGATTTTTTAGGAGTTGCTTTATCCGAAGGTGCTTTTTCGGCTGTGGCGGGAGTTGGAGTTGGCCCAGGGGGATTTACTGCTGATTCTTGAGCGTAAACCAGATATTTCTGATACTCGAGCACTTTTGTCTGAGCTAGTTGATGGTTGGGGCTAGACGGCGGTACTCTTCTCATTAATGATACCGCTTCTTGCCAGCGATCGGTAACTGTCGCCCAATCTTCCTTAGTTTTTGCCGATCGCCCCAATTCTGCTGCTTTGACTGCGCTGTTAACCGCTTCTCGAAAAGTATCTGGTGCAGTATCCGGTGCAGTTGCTAAATTTGCTGTTTCATCTAGATTCTTCCCCGCAGTTGCTGCTGGCTGGTTCACAATCTTACCCACAAACGCCACCACGGCGATCGCCAACATACCCGTCACCAGCCCAACTACAATAAAAGTCGATCGCAGTCGGTTCTCAAAAGCAGCCATTTCCGGCGGTTTCTCCTCCTCAATATTACTCTCCATCTCTGTACGATCGTCCATATTAGCAACCGCAGTATTTGGCGCAGATTCTGCCCCAAAGCTCTGTGGTTCAAAATTGCTGTTCTCCAAACTAAACTCTTGACTCCAAGCAGCAGCAATCTGACCGCTTTCTCGGCCCTGGACCTTCACTTTGCGAATCGAATCCGGCTGCAAATTCGTCAGCTCGGTGCGGACAAAATCAACTAACGTATCTTCTCTCAGTACCTGCTCGGCCTCAAGAATTATATCCAAACAGTCGCCGTCGAGATTGGCGGAGGCTGTGATGCCTTCAGATTGCAACTGGCTGTTGAGCCAAGATGCGAGCCCCTGCGGATTTCCCTGCTTGGCAAGTTCCTGAAAATTAAGCTCTGTCATAGCTGGACACCTGATAATGCAGAAAGAATGAAAAAGTCATAAATAGTTTTTTTAAGTTGAAAATACCCTAACTGAAATTCAATGAATAGTATAATATATCGCGGCAAATCCCAGCTCAAAGATGCAAATTCTCACTCTCGCTCCCCCTCGCATCCCTTGGGGAAGGACTTGCATTGCTTGGCTTTAAGCCGAACTCAGGTTTGTAGTGAGGAATGCAAGTCCTCTGGCTAAGCCGCCAAATACTACTGCTGCACCGGGTTTCTGATACCGGGCGCGCCAGTTCAGATATCGCAAGCATCGCCTCTAAAACCGACATCCGCCTGGAAAAATTCTCGATCGCGCGGAT
The DNA here is from genome assembly GCF_031383065.1 of Microcoleus sp. OTE_8_concoct_300. Lineage (NCBI taxonomy): Bacteria > Bacillati > Cyanobacteriota > Cyanophyceae > Oscillatoriales > Microcoleaceae > Microcoleus > Microcoleus sp. OTE_8_concoct_300. The sequence continues at coordinate 2,448 of NZ_JANMZH010000419.1, forward strand.
TCGAGATTTGAGATTAAAAAATTGTGCGATCGCAGTGCCATCGACGGACAGCGAGTGATATCATCAGTTAGTCAATATTCAAGTTTTTATAGCAAAAAACTCGATCGCACAATGGTAGCAATAGCAATTTTAGCGGCTGGACGCGGCACGCGCATGAAATCTGACTTGCCCAAAGTTCTACACGAATTGGCCGGTCGATCGCTAGTTGAGCGAGTCCTCCAAAGTTGTCAAGAAATTCAAATTTCCCGGCGCATTGTCATCGTCGGTTATCGAGGCGAACTCGTGAAAGAAGCTTTGATGGGTGGTAAAGAAATACCGGACAATCCTCAATCTCCTCCCCTAGAATTTGTCGAACAAACCGAACAATTGGGAACCGGCCACGCCATCCAACAGTTGCTGCCTCACTTACAGGGATTTCCAGGAGATTTGCTGGTATTAAATGGGGATGTACCTTTGCTGAGGGCAGAAACTATCAAACAATTGATGGCAATTCACAAACAGCACCAAAACTCTGCTACTTTATTGACAGCTAATTTGCCGAATCCTCAAGGATACGGGCGAGTATTTACCGACAGTCAAAACTTAGTCCAGCAAATTGTCGAAGACCGCGACTGCACACAAGCTCAAAAGCAAAGCCACCGAATTAATGCAGGTGTTTACTGCTTTCACTGGCCGGATTTAGAGAAAATTTTGCCAGAATTGAAGGCAGATAATGACCAAAAAGAATATTACCTAACCGATACGGTAAATTTCCTCGCTCCGGTGATGGCGGTGGATGTCGAAGATTATCAAGAAATATTGGGAATTAACGATCGCAAACATTTAGCCACAGCTTGCGATATTTTGCAAACGCGGGTAAAGGACAAGTGGATGACGGCGGGAGTGACGCTGCTCGATCCCAACAGCATCACGATCGACGATACCGTAGAGTTGCAGCCGGATGTGGTAATTGAACCGCAAACTCACTTGCGGGGAAAAACTTCGATCGCCTCGGGGAGTCGCATCGGCCCCGGCAGTTTGATCGAAAACAGTCAAATTGCAGAAAACGTGACTGTGCTTTATTCGGTGGTTTCTGACAGTATGGTAGCCCAAAATTCGCGAATTGGCCCTTACGCACACTTGCGCGGACACGCAGAAATAGGGGCGAACTGTCGCGTCGGCAATTTTGTAGAAGTGAAAAATACTCAAATAGGCGATCGAAGTAATGCCGCTCACTTGTCTTATTTAGGCGACGCGACTTTGGGAGAAAAAGTCAACATCGGTGCTGGGACAATTACGGCGAATTATGACGGAAAAAACAAGCACAAAACTCAAATAGGCGATCGAACTAAAATCGGTTCCAACAGCGTGCTGGTTGCACCGATAACTTTGGGGGAAGATGTTACTGTAGCGGCGGGTTCTGTAGTGACGGAAGATGTGCCAAATGACTGTTTGGTAATTGCCCGTTCCCGGCAAGTTGTCAAACGAGGTTGGAAGTTAAAAGAACCTAAAAAGTGAACAATCGTTCACTTTTTTGATGATGAGTTTCCACCCGATCGGGACTTGTGTCCTCGATACCAAAGAAACCGGGTTTTTATAACGGGAGCGATGGCGCTCTCTGAGAGATGTTGGTGAAAAACCCGGTTTCTGCGTCAGTCGGCAAGCTGGAGAAATCGGGTTTCTCGCACTCGGCTATTTTTTGTTATTTTTGCTGGTGCAGATAGTTGTTAATCGCTTTAGCGATTTTTTCTGGCTCGTAGCGGTTCATAGTTTTGGGCAGGGATATGCGAGAGCCTCCACAAACTAACAGTCTGACTTCGTACCAACTGTCCTTATCCTGATCTTTTGTTCGAGCGACTTCCACGCCATAAATCTCGCACAGAGAGTGTTGAATTAGCTTAGTTCGCAACAAACCCTGCTGTTTAACAGTCAGAGTATCTAAAGTTCTATCAAAACTATAAATTTCCTTTTTTCCGAAGGCTATTACTGCTATCCCTGCTGTCACAAATAGGCCTGCTAGACCGGGAAACAAACTGTCGTATCGCTTTAATTCCAGCAATCTGCGATCCGCATTTTTAACAAAGGAATTGATTTCCAAAACAATAGCATCTTTATCCCCCCAGTGGGTATAATTTCCAGCGAAACGAACATAGCCAGCATCAGTCAGAAGTACCACTTTGCTGGTGTAGCCCGCTCTGACAACTTTAGCTCCCTGCAAAGAAGCAAGCTGAATTTCTTGAATCTTCGACCCCAGCAAGCTCGATCGCACCAACTGACAATTCCCTTGTCTTCCTTCCACTCGGTGACAAGAGAGGCTTACCAAATGGTAATCAAACGCAACGCATTTCAGTCCAAATACAATTAACAAACAGCTAGGCACCCAAAAATCAAATACGCTCCGAGTCTGAATTTTTAATTCAGTCGCTGTTTGCTCGATTATTTTCATTTATTTTACCCTTAGATTCAAAAAAGGATATTACGGGCCCCTATCTATGCTGCGCTCCGCCCAATTGTTAACTTATATATTATTTGAATTTGTCCTAGGGCCTGAGCCTTTTTATTTTGCTAATATATTAGCACGAGAATGTCTCGCGGACAACAAATTTCGCGAGTATACGTGCGGCTGGCTTTGAGATAGCTTTCCCTCATTTATCGCTGGTAATTGACTGGGGCGATCGCTCGCTTAGATACCAACAAATCTTGATAGCTATAGCCTTTCTCAGTAACATGTTCCGACGTGCATAGGGCATAGGGCATAGGGCATAGGGCATACCTCACTTTCTTAAGAACCGCTATATACCGTTTTTTAGCACCCCAGCATGACTTAATAAATTCTTGATAATTGAACAATTACGAAAGCCTAGCTTTAGAGACTCTTCACAATTTAGAATCCGTAGGGATTTTTAAGAAAGGATATTTTGGACGATTGTTAATTGAGGTAAATCAACAATATTTGTAACTTCCATCGCCTTGAGTCGCAATTGGGTAGATCAATAACCCTACCACCCGTTATAATTTCACTTCTAAAGATATAATTTTTCGCGTTGCCAAACATATTTTAACACCCCACTCAGCACAAATATTCCTCCAAATATCCATCCAAACCAACGATCGTCTTGACTTACATTTAACGATTTAATATCTGTGTGTTTAACAAAAGAATTTATCTGATTGGCAATAGGATTTTTGTCTCCCCAACGAGTAGCATTTCCCAGCGGTATTTCCCCTGTTTTTGTTAACACTACAACCTGGCTGCTACCCTTCCTTTTTTGAACAACTTTGCCTCCCTGTAAATCATCCAGAGAGATTTCTTGACTGCGTGAAGCCCATAACTTTGATTCTGTAAGTTTGCAATTACCTTGCTTGGTTTCTATTCGCTGGCAAATTAGAGTTGTATTTGCTGAGATGAGAACCAGAAATAATCCAACAACAATCAAAGGCAAGCTAGATAATAAGTCTACCCAGATGTTAGAAGTTTGAATCTTTAGTTCAGCATATGGTGTACCCTCGATCTTTTTCATAAGTTTATCCTATTGATAACACAAGGGGAATTGCTAATTTACCTGCTGTGTAAATTGTATCATCACGCACAGACTATTGTCGAGAACATTTTTTTAGTTCGATCGCCCGTCGAGATAGCTGCGAATCCAATCAGCGATTTTTTGTTGCTCTTTCTGATTTGAGCTACCGCCTAAAGAGAGGATATCTCCCCCATTCATTAGCAAACGTACCTCGTATGATGTATAGTCGTCCATATGGTCTGTATTTTCAAATTTGACTTGAGCAATTTCGCTGAGCGATCGTTCGGTAACTTCATTCACCCTTATCCCCCTTTTCTTAATAGTTAGGATACTTGCATCTTTGTCAAAAATGTAAGTTTTACAAATCAAACCACCCAACACACGAGACATTACTACAAAACCAATAACTAAAAACAAGCTAGGAAAAAGCATTATCCCCAAAAATGATAACCGATTATCTTGTGTGAGCGCCAATTCTCCGGTCGAGGTTTCTATATATTCATTGAACGAATTTGCATCATTTGCACTTAGATTTCCTAGCAAAGTTTCCCTTTTCTTAGTTACCAAAAATACCTTATTCACAGTCATTGGGGTGCCATCACTATCGGTAGTCTGGCTTGTCTCAAATCTAGCTCCCTGAACTTGCTCTATCGAGGTTAACTCGTCTTTCTTTAATCCCATAAAAGTTGCCATACTGAGTTCGCAATTTGCGATTCTTGGCTCGATTTTGTTGCAGGAAAGTCTTTTCACTCCAGTATAAGGGAGAATGAAAAGCATCATCAACAAAGGTATTCCACAAAAAAATCCCGTTACCGATATCGCACTAGAAATTATTTCTCCTAGATTGTTAAGCTTGAGAAGATGTTCGGTTTTTTTAATAATTTTCATTTGAGGTATCAGCTCCCGGGTAATTGATTGATAATTTCAACAAACCTTGGCAGGATTTAGATTAAGAACTTTAGTAGGGGATTTCTACAGAAAAATCTTTAACTACAATTCTTAAACAAATTTCTTTTAATGTCAATTCATAAATTCATTAATTAAGTTCATAAAAGTCATAATTATATTTTGATGGCGGGCTCTCCTGCCCAGCCCACAAGAGTTGCATCAAACTTGGCTGTAAAGTTTAGATGTCAGATAATTCTGAGATGTTGCACCATTGTCAAGAACGGGCTCTTCGGCCCGTTCCACAAAGAATGAGTTTTCTTGTGGAACAGGCCGGAAAGCCTGTTCCTAAATAAGTAATTGAGAATGGTGCAATATCTCAGATAATTAGGACTTAGATGGATTCCAGAAACCGGGTTTGAGGGACGAAAATACTTTATTTCCGCCCGCACACGGGCGTAAAAAACCCGGTTTCGAGGAGTCGGAGTGCCTAAATCCTGATAATCTGAACCTTACTTTCCAAGCATTCCCCAATAAGCCATGCCGTGCAATTGGGCCGCCTGCATTGCTTCCTCGTCATAGCCTTGACTTTTGAAAATAGCCTCCGCCTGTTTTAGGTAGGCTATTGCTTGTTCTTTATTTTTTGTTGGGTATTGACTAATCAAAGCTAATGCCAATTTTATGTGAGCATCAGCATCAGTAGGGTCACTTTTGATTGCGGTTTCCCAGTGGAGAATCTCTTCTTCTACTGTCTTCCATTGAAGTTCTTCGCTAGAAATTTCTTGGCTGGGAAAGCCGCCAAGACCGTAATTTCTGATATCCAAAAATGTCGCAATGACTTCAGCTTTTTTGTGCTTGTCTCCTAAACCAGTGCTGAAAGAAGAAGTTAAAGGAACACGTCGCTTACCTGATTCCAGCAGAAGACAGACACGATAACTAATACTCTTACTCGGAGTAATGTCATTACCCGAAATACTCTCACTACTCTCTATCTGCTGTATCTCCACGCCTGAAATATCTTGAATCAGGTGTTTGACAACTTTCGTTTTGGCAAGGAGTGGTTTATGCCGCTTGATAGTCATATGGCCGAGATTTTTATCAAATGTAGTGGTTTCAATCTCTACAAATATCACCGAAAGCAAACCAACGACAGCAAATAAATAAAGGAAAAAACTGCCTGAAGACCAACCCCCAAACAAACCGATTACTAAAAAACTCCCCCCAACTAATAGCTGTATCCAAAATGCGAACATCTCTTGGAATTCGAGCTTGTCTGATGTCTGTTTCATGATTTTATGTTTAATCCATTTCAAGTGAATGTTCAAGGATAATCGTTTAAGTCTGCCCAGGCAGACTTAGACTGATAAAGGACCGTAAATGTTTAAGGTGTCGATTATTTTGTCTTTGCTTGGGCGATCGCCTTTTTGGTATCCTCAACCCCCTTGAGGGCCTCAGCATCGCCGGGATTTGCTTGTACAGCTCTGTTAAAATTGATTAAAGCTGTTTGATAGTCTCCCTTCGTGTAGGCTAATTTCCCAAGCTGTATCGATTTATTGAAGTCATATTGTTGACCGCCAACAGTACCAAAATTAGGCTCTGCACCTGGTGTTGCATCGGCAGTAGGAGATTGCTCTTGAATTGGTGATGGAGAAGTGTTGAAATCGGAAGGAAAAGAAGAGGGCGATTCCTCGTTAGCTCCCTGCTGTCCATTAATCCCAGACTGAGAGCTTGGCTTGAAATCTTTGGCGTGAAATACATAAGTAGTAAAGCCTCCTAATAGAAACATTAGCAAGCCCGCACATTGAATTAAAAATGCTTTTCTGATTTTGAGATTGCTCCAGAATTTTACATGAAAAACAAATCCGGCACAGGGGATGAAAAAGTAAAGCAATCCCCAAACTGTTTCCTGTTGGAAAGCTAGAACTAATCCCCAGATATAACCAGCAAAACTTAAAACAAAACCCAGGAGGAAAAATAAGCCGATCGCAATTCCAGACATTTTCTATTTCTCCGGTAGATGTATGGTTGTTGGGCAAACTGTAAAGGTACAGAAAAGCTCTTAACTACAATTCTTCAACAAATTTCTTTTAAGGTCAATTCATAAATTCATTAAATTAAGTTCATAAAAGTCATAATTATATTTTGATGGCGGGTTCTCCTGCTCACCCCACAAGAGTTGCATCAAATTGATGTATGGTTGTTTGGCAAACTGTAAAGGTAAGGAGTTAGGCGAACTTTCAGCCTGAAACTCTTTTCCCTGTTTGCTGTATTAAAAATAGATTAGCGGTGAAAACAGTTCGATCGCGCACAGCGAATGTTAGGATTTTGGTTAGGAATTAGACTAGGAACTCGATCGCGACTGCCGCAAATGATACCCTCTACCCCCGATCCGCCAGAAGAACCATTTGCACGGGCCAGCAATGCCTGGGACATCCAAAAGCTTTACACCGACTTGTCAAAGGCCAAAAAACAATTCGCCCCCCACACCAGAAGAGGGCTGACACCCGTCCAAAAGCGGCACTTGTGTGGCTTGCTTTGCGGTTACAGCCCCGCGGAAATAGCGGTTTTTCTCAACAAACAAATCAAAGGTGTAGAAGTTGATTTGTCAAAAACTTTGTACCGATACATAGAATTATTGACAAACCGGCCCAGAAACGCCCTCAGCAACTGGAGAGACGCGATCGACTGGCTGGAAATAGCCGGGTATAAAACGCAGCCAAAAACCTCAACCGGCGCCATCTTAAAAGCGACTCTCCACCATTCAGACAGGATTTTATCTGCAGCTATCAGTCCCGACGGACAATTCCTCGCAACGGGCTCTGAGGACTGTACAGTGAAAATTTGGAGTTTGCACAGCGGTGAACTGCTGCAGACGATTTTCGGACATTCAACAGCCGTATTGCTAGTTGCTTTCAGCCCCGCCAGCAAAACGCTGCTGACGCGATCGCGCGCGGGTACAGTCAAAGTCTGGAACCTGCAAAACGGCCAACTGCTGAAGCGTTTGGCAGAGGTACACCGCCACGAATCCGTCGCCGTAAGCCCCGACTGGCAGATTTTGGCGATCGGCACCACCCATGGCACTGTCAAGCTTCAGCACCTCAACAGCGGCCAACTGCTGCAAGTTTTGGAAGGCTATCAAGGGGATGACATAAGTGCGATCGCCTTGAGTCCCAACGGCAAAATGCTAGTAGCCAGCGGACTCAACGCAGCCAGCGGTTGCTGTCGGGCAACAGTCACTTTGTGGGAACTGCCGGGGGGAGAAGTGAGGGGAACATTTGGCCGCGAAAATTATGTGGCAATGACTCCTGATAGCAAAATTCTCGTCACTCACGGCAACAAAACGATCGCACTGTGGAATTTGCAAACAGGGGAATTATTCCATTCCCTGCAAACAGCAATTCGCATCACTTCCGCCGCCGCAATTAGCCCCGACGGGAAATACTTTGCAGTGGGCTGTTTTGACGGTACTGTTAGACTTTGGAATCTTCGCGGCGAATTGCTGCACACTTTAGATGCACATTCTAGCCCGGTTTCTGCAGTGGCGATCGGGCTTTTGGGCGAAACTCTCGTCAGTGGCGGGGAGAATGGTACTGTTAAACTTTGGCAACTGCGGATTTAAGAATATTGATTCCGGTTGCACCGTCCGTGCTTGTTGACTATTGACTGTTGAGTGTTGACTGTGAGTCAAAAAAATGAAAATTGCGCGAATTATTTGTTGGCCTCGGGATTCGACTTTACGCCCGAGGATGAAGCGCGGATTTGATATCATTCCGGCACTGTTGCCGGAATTGATATAATATTAATTCTGATGCCACCGGATTTGATATAAAACTAACGCCGATCGAGATACCCGACTTTTTGAACAAGTCGGGTATCCTGAGATGTTGCACCATTCTCAATAAGCTTTTTATGAACAGGCAAGATGCCTGTTCCACAAAGAGTGAATTTTCTTGTGGAACAGGCATCTTGCCTGTTCTTGAGAATGGTGCAAGATGTGAGGTATCAGAACCGCAGACTGACAATTTAGAGCTTCTTTTTAAGCAATAAAAATCAACGTTCCCTTGCTCATTTCCAAAGTATCGCCCATTTGCATACCGTTGTGAAAAGCACCCAAAATCACCTCGCTAGTTTTGCCGAAAGCGATCGCACCGCTAGCATCAATTCCAATTGCGCCAAAATCGCGTTGACGTTCGTCAGCTTCAGTAAAAGAACGCTCAAAAGCAGCTTTCAAACTCAAACCGTCCGTTACCCGAATCACAATTCGCGCGGCCAAACACTCGTCCATAATGTGCTCGCCAATCCCCGTACAGCTTACCGCGGCACTTCCAGCCGCGTAATTTCCCGCCGGCATCGCCGAGTCGCTAACCCGGCCAATCCGCTCAAAACCCTTGCCGCCAGTAGAAGTCCCAGCAGCCAAGCGTCCATGAACATCCAAAGCTACGACTCCGATCGTACCCATACCGGCCGGTTCGGCCACCACGTCAGCCATTGCTTTGCTAAAATTGCCTTGGCGTTCCTGCATCCACTCGTGCAAACGCAAATCCGTCATCGGATCGTAAATCGGCAAGTGAAGTTCTCGCAGCAATTCCGCCGAACCAAAATCAGAGAGGACCCGATCGTCGGAAGTCTGCAAAAATTTAGCAAGTTCGATCGGATTTTGAACGCGAGAAACATTAATCGCCCCGCTGAAACGCTGCATCAAACCGTCCATCAGCGAAGCACTCATCCGAATTTGACCATCCGACTGCACCACAGAACCAGTACCGGCATTGAATCGCGGGTCATCTTCCAGCAATTGGCAGCCCCGCACCACTGCATCTACGGCACTTGCACCGTTTTTCAGCAGCGGATAAACTTCCTCCAAAACATCGTAAAGCGATTTCCGCACCGCCTCAATTCCGCCTTTACTGTGTAGAGAAGTGCCGGCACCGCCGTGAATAACTAGCTTTGGTTGCACTTGTTGCGATGCCATAATTTATAACCTGATAAACTAAAATTTTTCCTTTGCAATCTTAGCTTCGATCGAGCAACTTACCCTAAATTCTTAATCTTGAGCCGCCAAACGGCGGCGACGACACCGTTCGGAGCAGTATTTGACATCATCCCAGCAGTCCGCCCATTTTTTGCGCCAAGTAAAAGGTCGATCGCACACCGGGCACATTTTTGTCGGTAAATCAGATTTTGATCGCTGCTTAGCCATGCTAATTTGGACATTATATTACTGATTAAATTTTAATCAAAACAAACAAAACAACCAATTTCTGCCTAACACCTCCCCAAATAAAAATGCTCTCAACGGCCGACGCCAACATCCGAATAGTCTTAGTAGAACCCGCAGGCCCATTGAATGTCGGTTCTGTGGCCCGCGTCATGAAAAATATGGGTTTGCACCAATTAGTTTTGGTAAATCCCCACTGCGATTATTTAGGGGAAGAAGCCCGACTGATGGCAGTTCGCGCCGCCGACATATTGGAAACTGCCAAAGTAGTCGAGAGTTTGCCGGCTGCTTTGGTTGGGTGTGTCAGAGCGATCGCGACTACAGGAGACGATGGTCGATCGTTGCCAACAAAACTAGAAGATCCCGCAGACGCCTTGCCTTGGCTCCTAGAAGCCCCCAGCGCCCTAATTTTCGGCCCAGAAGACTGCGGCTTGACCAATGCCCAATTAAACCGCGCTCAGCGCCTGATCCGCATTCCCAGCAGCGATGCCTACACTTCCCTAAATCTCGCCCAAGCAGTCGCTATCTGCTGCTACGAACTGTATCGGGAAGCAGTCCGATGTCCGTCGGAAGAACCAGATGCCTCGTTCCCTGGCTCAGCCAGGGAACGCATATCCAGAGGCTCTGCCTCTTCCATACCCGATGCAACAGATAATTTATCAACTTATTACCAAGAACAACTTGCAACCAGCCAGACAGAAAATCCCTCACCTCCCCTCACGAGTGCACCCTTGGAAAATTTAGAGGGATATTACCAGCAACTAGAAACCCTGCTACTCAAAATAGGATATTTGCAGCCGCACACAGCAGCCAGTCGGATGGAAAAATTTCGGCGTTTGTACAACAGGGCCTATCCGACAATTGAGGAAGTCGCCATGCTGCGGGGCGTCCTCCGCCAAACAGAATGGGCAATGAAAACTTACCCGCGAGAGACAGTTTCTGATACTCTGGATGGGGCGTTGCCAGAAAATCCAACGGATAGCTAGGAGAAATGCTGATAACTGGGGATGTGAGATTGAGGATTTTTTTCACAGATAAAAGTCCTGCACCCACTTGTGACTTTCATAACCGGGTTTCTTGACTAAAAACCTAAGCTTTGCGATAATTTGTGAGCGATAAACCCGGTTGCTCGTACCATGCAGCGTCTGGGGCAAATCTAAAATCTAAAATCTAAAATCGATAAACCCGGTTGCTCGTACCATGCAGCGTCTGGGGCCAATCTAAAATCTAAAATCTAAAATCGATAAACCCGGTTGCTCGTACCATGCAGCGTCTGGGGCCAATCTAAAATCTAAAATCTAAAATCTAAAATCGATTGGCTGGCAAGCACAAAAATCATAAACTTGAACTTTACAATAGTGATGAAGGAGTAAGACGTGGCAGAGCGGTTTCCCAAAGGATCGATATTATCGGTGATATCCTCGATATCCTCTCCCAACTCCGGCTCAAAGCAGCCTAAGTCTGGCAAAGCAACTCAGTCTGGCAACTCGGGCCGCCGCCGCCGAGACCAACCGCAAAACGGCAATTCAGAAATTCGATCGCCACAACCTCCGACTTTGGCACCGCAACAGGGCCGCAGCAGCAGAATTAGAGCCAATTCTCCGGAACCTTCGGAAGAATTGACGACACAAGACTTTTTATCCGATCCTAGATCTGCCATTAACCCCAGACAACCCAGAATCAGCAAAATTCCCCCGTCAAAGAGTCGCCAACCAGGCAAAAAAAGCCTCGCTGCTGTCGATATGTTCGATTTTCCGGATCCGAATCGGGAAAATGTGAGTTCGATCGCCAGCAATCCCAACAGCGAGCTTTCGACTGCAACTCCCCAGGAGCCTCCTGCGCGCCTTCCAGACACGCGATCGCGCCCAAACACCAAAAAACCCCTTGTGTCGAAACCGCGTCCCCAAGCGAGCCAGAGGCCCGGCAAACGCTCTGCACCTCGGACTGTGCCGCCGTTGGTGTACGCTACTCGCTTGCTGATTTTGGGAGTTGGGATTGCGGTGATTTGCGGGACCCTGCTGTCTGTGGTGAATGGTGTGAGTCGAGCATCGAGTGTAGCGGCAGAAGAAGAAACCACCGCAGGGCAGAAAAACCCAGCCGATAGCGCATCTGCAGCGGCCGCCCCAGAAGTGCTGCAACTAAATCAAGAATTAGGGGCTTTGAAAACGCAAGTTCAGGTTTTAGCAACAGAAAATCCTACTTTGACAGCCGGAATATTTCTAGTCGATTTAGATACTGGAAGCTACCTAAATTTTAACGGCGATACTGCTTTTGCTTCAGCTAGCACGATTAAAGTACCAATTTTAGTAGCTTTTTTCCAAGCAGTAGAAGATGGCAAAGTGCAGTTAGATCAGATGCTGACGCTGAAGTCAGAACACATTGTGGGCGGTTCTGGGGAGATGCAAGACGACGCACCGGGTAAGAAGTATTCGGCTTTGGAAGTTGCCAAAAAGATGATTGTTGTCAGCGACAATACGGCGACAAATATGATGATTGAGTTGTTGGGAGGTGCTGAGGTGTTGAATCAGCAGTTTGCCAATTGGGGTTTGAGGGCGACGGTTATCCGCAATAATTTGCCGGATTTGGAGGGTACTAATACTACCAGTCCGCAGGATTTGATTAATATCATAGCCCAGATCGATCGGGGAAATTTGGTATCCGTGAAATCGCGCGATCGCATTTTGCAAATCATGCGCCAAACTAAAAACGATTCTTTGCTGCCGAGAGGTTTGGGCGAGGGTTCAGTTATTGCTCACAAAACGGGAAATATTAATACTATGCTTGCGGATGCGGGGATGGTGGATTTGCCGAACGGTAAGCGTTATTTGGTGGCGGTGATGGTGAAGCATCCGCCGGAAACCGAGAAGCCAGCTCAAACATTAATTCGGGATATTTCTCGGATGAGTTACCGCTATTTGAACGGTGGGGAAACGCCAGCAGATTCACAAGTTAAAATTAAAAATTGAAAATTCAACCGGGTTTTTTCGGGCAAGTGTTGTAGACTTTATCAAACTATAAATCAGTTTGTATGATGAAACTAAACATCCGGGTTGCTTGTGTGGTAGCGCTCTCAACTTTAGTCGTTGGAGTCTTCCCTAATTTGAGTAATGCTAATCCTGTTCCTGAATATCAGACCGACGGCGTGAGAGTGATTAACAACAATATCGAACTCAATCGGGCCAAAAACTTAGCCCGTCAAGCTGCAGAAGCTGCGAATGGGGGTTTAGGTAACTATCGCGCTGAAGCTTCTATGCACGGTACTTCTAAGGAATCGCCGTTTGTTGACAATGGCGATGGAAGTTGGACTTTTACTTTTAAGGGTAACAAGCCTGGTTCGTCTGTCTATACTGTAGAATCGGTTGTTACGGTTTCTCAAGATGGCCGAATCAGAGTTGATTACAATGGGCGAATCCGCGAGTCAAGCGGAATTTAACAATTCTTCGGACTTACTCGTCGGTGCTCAGAAACCGGGTTTTTGACGAAATAGTTTGTTACAGCCCCAGAAACGGTAAAAAACCCGGTTTCTTGGTGTTGATCCGTCGAGGACTGAACTTGTGAAATAGCGATCGCCCGATTATATCAAATCCGTTAGCATCG
>NZ_JANMZH010000462.1:0-7617 GCF_031383065.1 Microcoleus sp. OTE_8_concoct_300
AGATGACCGCTCATCTTATGGCGACTTAGAAGAGTCTCAATTCCGCAACCTAGTACGGGTTTCTGATACTACCGACAGTCCTGAAGTCATTAAGAATTTTATCCTCTATCAAGTGGGTCGCGATCGCAAATGGGGGAGAGGTCAAAACTCTTTAGCACAAAAAATCATTGAAGATGTTAATAAGTTAATTAAAAGAAAAGCTGAAGAAATTGCTGGAGCTGCTAAAGTTGATAATTTTAAACCGATTTGGATCGAGTTAATTCGTCGTTATTTAGGTTATGGTGTGCGCTATTTAACCTATTTGCGAAAAGGTGAATCATAGTTGTTAGTTAGTTTTTGAGCGAGAGGAAACTTTTATGCCACGATTAGTGATTTCAACGGTTGGTACAAGCATATTAACTAATCAGATCAATATGCGCTCTGAATCTGATTGGTCAGATCTATTAGAAGCACGAGCCAATGACAAAAAAATCGACAATAATGAAGATGTTTTAGAGGCAATTGAAGAATTGACTGGTAGGGCTAAAAAGAAACTTTATAGCCATCCCGAACAAAAAACAATCAATGATGATATTGAGGAAATTAGGAGAGCCAGTGCTGAATTAAATGGAATTTACGGATTGTATCGCGATCGGTTAAATCAAGGTAATCAAGATATACACTGGCTGATTACTACAGATACAGCACAGGGGCAAGTGTCAGCAGAACTCATCAGAGATTTTTTAATGGACAACCATCTTGTAGTTGATATTCATACACCTCAAGACTTGTCTACAGCCAGTACCGAAAATTTCACCAATGGTATTGATGAGCTTTTAAAATGGTTTGATGAGATAATTCCTGGTTATCAAGATGATCGCTATCATATTTGCTTTAATCTGGTTGGTGGATTCAAGGCTTTGCAAGGATATGCCAACACTATTGGTATGTTCTATCAGGCTGATGAAATGATTTATATATTTGAAGGTAGCTCAGAAGTTATAACAATTCCACGCCTACCTATTCAGGTCAATCATTCTGCGATTAAACCCGTGCAATTTGCTCTGATGGCTTCAGAAGTAAGCGTTTCTGTTAAGTTATCAGAACTTCAAAGTGTGCCTGAAACTTTGATATATGTGGTTGGCGAGGAAGCAACGCTCAGTAACTGGGGAAGACTGACTTGGAATAAGTGTAAACGAGAACTTCTCGCAAAAGATTTATTAGAGTTTCCTTGCCTTGTTTACCAAGATTGCTTTAAAAAAGATTATAAAAAAAACAATGTAGACTCTCAAAGAAAATTTGAGTTACATGAGGTTCTTTCTGAAGTATCTGGTTCAATGCTAAAATTTAAGGGAGACACCACTCGATTTGATTCTAGACTTCACTTTTCGCGATATGAAGGAGGGAAAAAATGTGAAGGAGGAGTAAGAAAAAATCAAATAGATCACTTTTACATAAAAAATACTGGTTGGCGGGTAAGTTGCATTGCTAAAGAAGGCAAGCTATACCTGCGCCATTATGGAGAACATGATTATGTCAACGACAACCCCTAATTATTATGTTTGATACTTTCAAAAATCGTCTAGAAATCACAGGAACACTCACAACAGTAACGGCATTACGCATTAGTGCCGGACGTTCCACCGAACCGATCGGCTCCGATCTACCTGTAATCAAAGATGCTTTGGGCAAACCTTTGATTCCCGGTTCGAGTTTTAAAGGTGCGCTGCGATCGCGCTTAGAAAGCTTCCTGCGAGGAATTGTGGGGAACGATCGCAAATTAGTCGCCAATCCAGCCATCGAGAATGAATGGTCAATTACCGCTCAGGAAATGAAGCAAATTAAACAAAATTTCCCAAATGACCAAGCTCTAACTGATGAAATTCTCAAGCATACAGATTTAGTTTCTCATCTATTTGGTTCTCCCTGGATAGCCAGCAAATTCCAAGTCCGCGACTTAACTGTACAACCCGATGCGTGGTTCGGACAATATCAAGAACGAGATGGAGTAGCCATTGACAGAGACACAGAAACCGCCGCAGATGGCAAACTTTATGACTACCAAGTTGTCCCCGCCGCCACACCTTTTGATTTTAAAGCAGTAGTTGAAAATGCTCACGATTGGGAATTGGGTTTATTGACGATTGGTTTGCATCAATTTGAGACAGAACAAATACCTCTCGGAGGAGGGCGCTCTCGCGGTTTAGGTGTGGTTAAACTAGAAATTGATAAAATGCGCTGGATTGATGTCGAAAACGATCCTAAATTTTTGTTAGAATACTTAAAAAAGTTAGTGATGGGAGATGAAACGGCTTATGAAGATGCAGCCGATTATAAAGATGAGTGGGTACAAAAGCTGATCGATAAACTACTGAACAATAACATTTCTCAATCATCCCCAAATCAAACAGCTCAAGGCTAAAACTAAACATCCCACACAGGAGGTCAATATGAGTTTCAGCAATTATAAAGATATCGGTGAAGTTCTCCAAGAGTTTCAGATTACTTACACTGAAGCTAATTTTATGGGAGAAACTGCATTTAGTATCCCTGACTATTTTAGGGAAGACTTAGCATTTATGATGCGGGAAGCAGTTGTGGACAATTCAGAGTTTGCTGTGTGCGAAAATTTGATCTATCCAGTTCTCAAAGAAGTTTGGAAATCTTATTATACTAAGTTTGTTTTATGGAGCCATAAGTCTCTTACTTACGACCAGAATCTGTGTGGTTTTCCTGAATATATTTTGACTAAACGCTCCCCTTTAGGAAAATTTGTGTTTGGCAAGCCTTATTTTCTATTAGTTGAGGCCAAGCAAGACAAGTTCGATGAAGGTTGGGCGCAGTGCCTAGCTGAAATGTTTGCAGCACAGCGACTTAACAATGAACTTCACGTAATAATTTTTGGTATTGTTTCCAACGGCAAGGATTGGGAGTTTGGTAAATTGGAAGAAACTGTTTTTACAAAAAATATTAACCGCTATTTAATAGAAGAGCTAGATCCACTATTTGCTGCCGTTAACTATGTTTTCCAACAGTGTGAAGTTCAGCTAAATCAGTTAGTAGCCGCTTAATTCCCAACCATCTCTCGACCTACTCAACTATGCACAAACGATTTGTCAATCACTGTACAATTGACTTAACTCTCATTCCCGACGGCCCAATTCTCATCAAATCCGGCAAAGAAGGAGCCGACCCGACTAAACCGGATATGGAATTTGTCGAGACTTACCATGCAGGAGGGAAGTCAATTTATCTACCGGGAAGCAGTTTAAAAGGTGCTATTCGTGCTCATGCTGAGAGAATTGTCAGAACCCTAGGAAGAGATAGTAATCCTAACGATCCGAAAGTTCTCTGGGCTAACGATCCATTGAATGACAAGCATGATTACTTGAAAAATAAATCATCCAGCGATATTTACAAGTTCTCTTCTTTTACCGATCGCATTTTCGGCAACACTTCAATTGCTAGCAGACTTAGAATAGAAGATGCTCACCCAATTGATAAGAAACAGCTCAAAATTCAAGAACGCAATGGAGTCGCGATCGATCGCGTTTTCGGTTCCGTAGCCGTTGGCCCCTTTAACTACCAAGTCTGCACCGCCGGAGAATTTGGCACTAAAATACATCTCAAAAACTTTTCCTTAGCACAATTAGGCTTAATTGGCTTAGTTTTGCGAGACTTAAATGATGGTTGGTTTGGAATCGGTTTTGCCAAATCTCGCGGTTTGGGGACGGTGACAGTCAAATATAACGAAGCCGTAGTTCAATATCCCGGTTGTAAATTAGATAAAGATAATCGCCAAATTCAACAAATAGTCAAACCAGGTCGATGGGGACAGGCTTTCTTGCTGGGTGCAGGAGAATTTTTAGACACTGAAGAAGCCGAAAATTATGGCTTTTCTAAACCCGATCGCGAACAAACTCCTATTGCTGCAGAACCGATGGATTTAGGTTTTGGAGTGCAGCTAAAATGGCAAGGCGATGGTGAGACTGGTGTACCGAATTTATTTAAATGTGCGGTTGATGCTTGGAGTGAATTTTTAAGAGGGGCCGCAGCATGAATACAGGTTTTGTCGGTGCTCGATCGCCTTTGTCACCGGATGAGGTTAAAAAGTTGCTAGAAAAGTTAGCAACTGAGGATAGTTACTATTTTGTGCGATCGCCCCACGCAGTCAGCGGCATTTGCATGAAATTGCCCGAAGAGTTTTTCCCCGGTTTTGAAGGGCAAATGTTTAATGCCGATCGCGAATTGCGCTGGAAAAAGCAGGGAAGTGCATATCAAGCGTTACTCCTGAGTCGAGTTGAAGTCGATTTAGAAGGATTTGAGCCGCTCGATAAAGATTGCGAGTGGCAAATTTGCGATCGCGCGGCTTACTTTCACCGCCTTGACGAACCAAAATTCCCTAAAACTTTTGTCTACAAAGGAGAAAAGAATCAAAAGATTGTCTCTAACAATATTAGCATAGGTCAGCGATACTTTCAAGAAAAAAGAACTGCTACGGTTCATTTTGTCGCCCTCACTGTCAGGAGTATAAATGACTAATAATCCCCTGCCAAAACCCCGGCGTTCTACACCGCAGCCAAGTAGTCCGGTTTCTAATAATCCCGCTGAAACTGGAGAACCTAAACCTTATGAATTAATTAGTTTCCCCAAGGAACGACCCCCCAAACATCCTCCGGCCGGACATCACCAATATTTGGGCGATCGCCTGCACGGAACTTTGTTTCTAACTCTGAAAGTTCAGACTACTTTGCACGTCTCTACAGGCGTAGTTGTCATGGGTAGCGACATAGGCAGCCGCGTGCCTTTAATTAAAACAATGGTGCAAAATATTGACCAAAAGTTATCAATTCAAGGTAGTTCTCTCAAAGGCTGCATCCGGTCAGCATACGAAGCCATTACTAACAGCACTTTAGCAGTAATTACATCAAGATACAGAGATAAAATTCCGCAAGAACGCTTGCCATGTAAAAATAAACAAGAACTGTGTCCGGCAAGTCAAGTATTCGGTGCCTTAGATTGGCAAGGGCTAATTGAATTCAGCGATGCTAAATGCGAAAATACGGGCTTTGCTACGGGATTTATGCCATCTTTATATCGTCCCCGTCCCGATCAAAGACGAGCATATTTTGACGCAAGAGGCAACGTAGCAGGGCGCAAGTTCTACTATCACACAATTCGGGCGATCGACAAAGGTCAAAATCAAGGAATTACCGTTCAGCAAGCGGCTAAAGAGTATACTTTCCAAACACAGATACAATTCAAAAACTTAACAGCAGCAGAGTTAGGAACGCTTTTGATTGTGTTGGGGCAAGATCCAAAGTATCCGATCGCCCTCAAGGTAGGCGGCGGGAAGCCGATCGGCATGGGAACAATGACTGTGGAGGTAACAGCGGCAAGGGTGTTGCAGAACAAGGGAGATTTGCGCGATCGCTATTCCTCCTACAATCCTCCAGAATCTGACAGCATGACTGGCACAAAAGTGCAACAATTTATGCAAAAAAATATTCAAGCTGCTCATTCTAGTTTAGTGCAAGCAACTCAATTGCAACAACTAGCTGAAGTGTTGAAATATCCGACCGATCGCGAACCTCCAACAGGAATGTATTAAAGATGTCTAATACTGAATTAGTGACCGAATCTTTGACCGAAAACCAGTGGGGAATTGCCCACGCGATCGCTCAAACTTTAGTTAAAGAACAAACCGATGTAAATGAATTGGGAAAGGCGATCGCCTATCTCCGCAATGCAGTTAATCAAGATCGAGCTGATGCCAATTCCAGGTTTTTCAAGTATCTTAAAACCCTAGTCGGTAATGGCAGACAAATCGGACACAGTAGCAAAACCACAGATTATTACCGCAGCATCGATAAAGCTTGTAGCGATTGTCTCACAGGATTTCAAGGGGATGCTAGCACTTTGCTGCAAATTTTAGGTTGGGCATCTCGTTTGATGCGTTACTACAAAGAAGCGGGGCCGATTGGAGAAGTTGTGGTCCCAGTTGTAGAGTCAGCGAGACAAGTTGAAATTGCTAAGGCGATCGGCAGTCATGAGTTTGCAGTGGGTCAAATTGTCGAAGCCAAAGTTACTGCTGTAAAAGGAAACAAGGTGACATATGAAATTCTGGGAACTATCAGGCTAACTGAAAAGGAACCGAAAAAAGCACAATCTCTTTCTGAAGGACAAACGGTTAAGGTGGAAATTTTAGACATTAAGGAAGATGGGAGTCCCAAAAAGGTAAAATACTCTGAGTGATAATTATTTACCGATACCGAGCGTCTTCAGAGTGAGTGTCTGGGTAAATAAATAATTGGCGATCGCACCCCCCACTCCCATCCGCTCCCCGTCATCCCCCGATTTGTGGCATTCTATATCTGAAAACCTCACAAAACACCGCATGAAGGAGGGCAGCAAGTACCAGTCGCTCTTAGATTATCTGCGCGAAAATCGCCATCTCGACGAAGTAACCCTCAACTTCGCCGAAATAGAGGCATTGCTAAACGACCCACTCCCCCCTTCAGCACGCACTCAGCAAGCTTGGTGGAGCAACCGCAAAAAGGGCGCTCTGCAAGCTACCGCTTGGATGGAGGCAGGATATCGGGTGGAAACAGTCGATTTCGACGCACAACGGGTAACATTTCGCAAGTTAATCCAGAAAATTCAGGTTCAGCAGGCGGGCGATGGGGTGCAGTGGAATGGCGAACTCATCAAGGCATTGCGTCTCCATATGGGGTTGACACAAGCAGAATTTGCACAACACATAGGCGTGCGACAGGCTACAGTCAGCGATTGGGAGAACGGGCAACTGCCTGCTCGTTCCACATCAAAACATTTGGATTTGATAGCCGAGATGGCAGGATTCAAATACAGAGAGGAATCTGAAAATTCGCATTAGACTATTGACATATTAAAGGTAAACGTATATATTGTCAATAGGGCAGTTTAGTTAGGCGATCGTCAAGTGCGATCGCGCCAAAAAACAAAGCCCCCAAAAACAAAAGCCAGCGCCGCAAATTTGGCACTGGCCGATTCAAAATTAAAAAATCACCTCCATGATACACCATTCTTTCACGCCTCGCCCGATTACGGAGCGAGAAAAACGAATCATTCAGCTTTACGCTGACTGTCAACTGGCGATGACTCCGCAGCAATTCTACGCAAAATGGGATGTCCCGCAAGAAGCTCTAGCTCTCATTTGCTGTCGATCGCTTTCTACTGTGCGTCGCTGGTTTACCAGGGGAGGCAACCACCGCCATCCCCAACTGCACGACTTGCGTCACCTCGCCTTGATGAATTTTCTGTTAGAGCATTTTGAAGCGATTCCCCCAGAACTTCGGCAACAACTTTGCTTAGCCAATTCGTAATCTTGCATTTTTTTCTAGCCACCTGACAAAGTAGGTGGCTAGAATTTAGCTGACCAGACGAGAATCCCCACACTATATCGCTTCGATTAGTGTGGGATGAAAGGCGTGTGAGGTGAGGATTCCACCCGTTGACCATTGGTAACAAGTTAGAAGGAAGTAGATTTTGTCAATACCCCTTTATGTAGAAATATAATTCAATAATAATGATAATCAAACAAGGGGTAAGGGTGGGAGAGTCCGCCGACGGCGGACTCTCCCACCGGCAGTGATTATC
>NZ_JANMZH010000476.1:0-1130 GCF_031383065.1 Microcoleus sp. OTE_8_concoct_300
ATGTCTCTTGATGTAGTCCACAGTACCGTTTAAAGTCGGCGGGGTTTAACTTTTGTACTTGTTCGTAATTCATCTTATGGGAGCTAATTATTTCTTTTATTTTACCTAGAACGAGCGCACTTTCGCAAGAGGTCTAATGAACCTGTCCATAAATAGCTGAGATTTAATAATCTTTTTACCGTACAAAATGCCTCTTCAATTCGCCAGCGTCTTTGATATAAATCTGCTACTACATAGGGGGGCAATATTTCCGGTTCTCGGACACTTGTCAGATAAGAACGCCAGGAAGTCTTGGAGCGAATCTGTACTAATCTTATAGTCAAAGCTGGTGTCTGTTTTGTGCCTGCACCTATTTTAATTATCTGGTCTTTGACATCATAAGTATTGGTTAATACCCGCTCGATTTGATAAGATGCACCTTTCTTAATTCGAGTGATAAATCCAATTTTTTGAGAAATGAGTTTTGACCAAAAAGCGAAGTGATAGAAGCCTCTATCTAATAATAGTAAGGTTTTCGGCTTAACTGTTTTTAGTAAATCTTCCTCCCAATTAGTATCTGCTTGTTTCGGATTTTCCCCCAACCAAATTTCTTCGGGAAGATGAGTTACTAGGTCTATAATTACTCCCATTTTTCCGGCTAATTGGCCAATTGGCACATCTGATAAACTTTGTAGCTTCTTAAATAATGCTTCTAATGTTGAGCCATCAGCTATCCAGATATTATCAAAGCTTTTTAAGGCAAAATGTACGCTATCTGGTAATGGTCTCGATTTTCTCATCAACCATTTTCCTCGAAAATGAGGTAGTAATTCTTTAAATATTTTTTCAAATAAAATTGCTGGAAAAGTTAAAAATTTGAGTGATAATGCTTGTTGGCTAATTTCTTGCGGTTCACACCATAAAAATCCCTCTCTCTTTAATAATCTGGTTAATTCTGTTACTCCTGCTACGTCTCGCCATAATAAACTTAATATTGCTGCCATCATTAATGGTAAGTAGTCAGACAGAATTAATTACACAAATACATAGTATAATGATATTCCAGGCAAAATTATGAGTTAATTACAGTTTCATATGATGTTTATCAGAGAAATAAATCCTCTTTCGTCTAAATTGCTCGACTCGAATTC
>NZ_JANMZH010000477.1:0-13649 GCF_031383065.1 Microcoleus sp. OTE_8_concoct_300
ACTCTTTTTGAGTTGCCTTCTTACTCTCCTGAATTAAATTTAATTGAAATTTTATGGCGGTTTATTAAGTATGAATGGATTGAGATATCTGCTTACAAGAGTTGGGGAACTTTTGTTACCTCTGTGGAAAAAATCCTGAAAGAATTTGGAGAAAACTATGTAATTAATTTTGTCTAGCTACTTATGCTTAGTTTTGTTCGCAATAAAAAGTCATTTTATCAGAGGAGACTGAGAGCCATAAAGCTTATAGGGCAACCACTTTAGCCTTGTTGTCGCCCCCTGAAGACACATATTTTAACTACCAGCCGGTTCGCCCAAGGCGTATATTTAGATGGGAGTTAAAGGAGGTGAAGAAGGCCTCCGTACCCCAAATCCACGCCTCTTGATCAAAGGCGGGGCGGCCCCAGGTACGGCTCCCGCCAATTATATTTCGGGAGCTTCCTGATTCTCAATGTACTTTCTTGCACGTTGAAACAGTAATACAATCATACCAATGTGACGGAATATAGTATATTGTAACTAGGTCGAAAAAAGGAAGTTTATGCAACTCACCTACAAGTACAGGCTAAAACCCACTAAACATCAAGCGGTAACGATAGCGACTCACCTCGAACTTTGCCGTCGGCAAGACAACTACCGATTAGGCGAAAAATTTAAATGGTGGGAAGCGACCAGAACACCCATTAATGCCGGCCCTTTAACTGCATATCGAGTTTCAGTAGAGGAAATCTACAAGAATATTCCTCTAAGTAGAGTGCAAACCAGAGATGGCAGAAAAAAAGATGGATCTGGTAATTCCTTAACAAAAAAGGGTGATGTTTTCTCAAACATTGATGGTGGTAAGGTGCAGTGGTTGAAGGTACAGTTGTCTGACTTGAAAAACACCAAAAAACTCTTCCCTGATTACAAATCATTGGATTCCCAAGTTTTACAGGATGTAGAAAATCCTGTACAAAATTCCTTCTCAAATTTTACAACACTGATAAAAATGGCAATCCTAGAGGCAAGCCTAAATTCCCGGGTTGACCTTACTACAAATCTCTTACTTATCCTCAACTAGATAATTTGAAGATTATCAAAGATGAGCCTTCATAGGATGTGTATTGACTACCGCGAAAGTAGGTCAAGTGCCAATGGTATTCCATAGACAAATACCGCAAGGATTCAAGGTTAAGACTGGCACGGTTATCCCAGAAGCAGAGGGAGGGTATATTTCCCTAACGCTCGAATCTCAAACAGTTCCAGTAACGGTTGTAGAAATTCAACCGATCGCAGAAAACAGTATTAGTATGGATCTAGGGATTACTAATTACGCCTACCTATCCAATGGAGAACAAGTCGAAAACCGGAGATTCTTAAGGCAGTATTCTCAGAAGTTGGCAAGACGACCGTCGAAGCTAGCTAGCAGGGTTAAAGGTTCTAAGCCCTGGAAAATCCTCAAAGGCAAGATTTCTAAGCTCGCTCAATTTGTAGCTAGAACGAGAGGGGATTTCCCATTCAAAACACCACATAAGTTATTTGATAAGTGTGATGTTTGGGTGGTAGAGAAGTTGAGTCTTAAGAAGAGGAGTAAACGCGGCCCAGTCAAGACTGATATTGAAGATGGTAATTTGGTTGACTTGCCTAAGGGTCAAGCGGCTAAGAGCGGTTTGAATAAATCAATACTTGATGCGGCAAGCGGGTCAATTTACTAGGGTACTCAAATATAGCGGTTCTCAAAAAAGTGAGGTATGCTCTATGCCCTATGCCCTATGCCCTATGCCCTATGCCCTATGCCCATGAGTACCTCATCTTTCTGAGAAAGGCTATATGTCGCTGGGAAATGAGGTAAAAGCGTTGTAGTCCTTGACCCCAAGGGAATTTCTCAACCGGGTGAGAATGGTCTCAACAAAGTGCCTAAAGAATGGTCAGATGGATGGCATTGCTGTCAGTGTGGGGAGTCCTTGGCTCGATAGGAAAATTCAGCCAAACTTATCAAAAGACTTGGCTTGAATTACGAAAGTGGGGGTGGTTCTACGTTACTCAAAAAAGCCCTGGCATCGAGGGAAAAATAAGCCTGAGGTCTAACGGTACGAGTTGATGGTCAGGTTTGTTCACGGAATCAGGGGATGCAGAAAAGATGCCGAGAAACCGGGTTTTCATACAGGTTCGCTGCAATAACAGATGTCCGCGAGATTCCTCGCTAATTAGCTAGACGCGCCACATATGCCACAGATTCACTATCTGCCGGACGATCGCTCGATCGAGATAGACGACGACGATATAATTCTCGAAGCTTCGCTGCGTGCAGGCATTCCCCACACCCACATCTGCGGCGGTAGTGCCCGGTGTTCGACTTGCCGCGTATTAGTTGTCGAAGGTTTAGAATTTTGCTCTCCCCGCACTTCGCCGGAAGAGGAGCTCGCCAAAAAATTGCGCCTAGAGCCGGAAATTAGGCTAGCCTGTCAGACGCAGGTTGCGGGCGGCAAGGTGATTTTGCGCCGATTGGCGATCGATTCTGAAGACTTGGAATCATTTAACGACGAAATGGCGGGAAAGTTGATTTCTACTCCTGTGGGTCAAGAGAAGAAAATTGCAATTTTGTTTGCCGATATTCGAGGCTTTACTGCGTTTTCAGAATCGCTGTTGCCCTACGATGTAATTTATGTTTTAAATCGCTATTTCCAAAAAATGGGTTATGTAATCAACCGCAACGGCGGGATGATTAATAATTATATGGGAGATGGTTTTATGGCGCTGTTTGGGTTGGAAAATTCTGACAAGGCGGCCCAACAAGCGGTGAGGGCTGGGGTGGAGATGCTGGAGGAATTAGAGAAACTGAATCCCTATTTTGAGACTTTATACCGTCACCGATTGCGGATTGGGATTGGCATTCACTGCGGCTGGGTGGTTGTGGGGAAGTTGGGCGCGTCGAAAAATCAGACAGTGACGGCGATCGGGGATGCGGTGAATTTTGCCAGCCGGATTGAAGCGGCGAACAAGCAAGTGGGAACAAGTTTTTTGATTTCCGAGGACACTTATCAGGAAGTTAAGGATTTGGCGATCGTCAATCAGTGCGTATCCGTGCCAATTCCGGGGAAAAGTGGCGAATATCCGCTGTATGAAGTAGTCGGGATGCCGCCGCTGCCCGTGGAAATCGAAGAAGTTTCTGAGGTAAGGGAAGGTTCTATTTGGCAAAGTTTTGTCAATAAGTTACTGGCTTTGTATGCTGCGGTGTACAATTGGATTAGGCAAATTTGGATTCAAATTAGAAAACTATAGATCAACTTTTTTGAGTTTTGTTATTTCCTGGATAAGATGAATATTCCTCAGTCAATAGTTCGCATTTTTCTCATGCTCCCCAACGGTCAGATTGGGGCCCAACTGCGAGATAATATTCCAGGTATTGCCAGTCAAGGAATGCTTTCTACTTTTGGTGGTGGCCTGGACATTGGAGAAAGTCCACAGCAGGCAGCCCTGCGAGAAATGGAGGAAGAAACTTGCCTCACAACCAATTATTACAAAATGGAGTTTATCACAACTTTTACTCACCAAAAGACCCAAAAAGATAGAAAAATTTTACAAAAAAACCACCTTTTTTTGGCCAGAGTGAGCGATTGTGATAAAATAGAAATCAAAGAGGGTGTGGGTTTGGTAGTTTTGAGAAAAGATGTAGATTTTGAAAAAGTCAACGCCGGGGAAGGTACTCAAATGGCTTGGAAATTGTTGCAGGAATATTTAAAATAAAAACTCCTACACTACCTTTTATACCAATTTTTTATGAGGCTGCATATAATCCGATCCCCCCTAGCCCCCCGCCGGAGGGGGGGACAAGATCCCGATCTTTCGTCCCCCGACTATCAGGGGGATACGAGGGGGATCGAGATATGTGCAACTTCACATTAAATTGGTATTACCCGCGATGAGACTGAAACTTTAATATAGAACTTCTTTACGATGTTGTCAAATACGAATTCAGATTACCAATCATTACTACAACGAGCGATCGCGATCGCAGCAAAAGCTCATGAGGGGCAGGTTGATAAGGCAGGCAATCCCTATCTCGATCATCCGCTGGCTGTGATGGAAAATGTAAATTCTCTAGAGGAGAAAATCGTAGCGGTTCTACACGATGCGGTCGAAGATTCTGAACTTACACTTGAGCAACTTAGAAGCGAAGGTTTTCCAGAAGTTCTAGTCTCGGCGATTGCGGCGATTACCAAAATAGAAGGAGAAGCTTATGCAACTTATTTAGAGCGTGTGATTGCCAACCCGATCGCATTGCGAGTCAAAATCGCTGATGTTACTCATAACCTCGATCTTCGTCGCATCGCCAATCCGACTGAGGCAGATTTTCAACGCATTGCCAAATACAAAAAAGTCCTCAGTCAGTTGTGTGCAGCCTTAAAGTAATTATTATTTATTAAGTAAACTGAAAATAGGTAAATTCAGCCTAATTAATTTCAGTTCAAATAGGCTAAGAGACATAGATTCAACCGCAGATATCCGCCTTCATCGTGGCACAGGCATCTTGCCTGTGCGATATCTGCGGTTAAAAAAATCCCCAAATCCTAAGCCATCACCATTCCCCCATCCACATTAAAAACCTGCCCGGTTATATAAGCCGCTGCCGCATCTGCAGCCAAAAACTTGACCATCCCCGCAACTTCCTCAACTTCCCCATATCTCCCCAAGGGAATATACTTCAAAATCTCATCAGACTTGACATCCTTAGTCATATCTGTAGTGATAAAACCCGGTGCAACTGCATTCACAGTAATCCCGCGACTCGCCAACTCTTTCGCCACAGTTTTAGTAAACCCAATTACCCCAGCCTTCGCCGCACTGTAATTAGCTTGTCCCGGATTGCCCATTTGCCCAGCAACCGAAGCAATATTAATAATTCGGCCGCTTCGCTGTTTCAGCATGATTTTACTGGCAGCTTTCGCACACAAAAACACGCCGGTTAGATTCAAATCAATCACCGCTTGCCAATCTTCCAACTTCATCCGCAACAGCAAAGTATCGCGAGTAATGCCTGCATTGTTCACCAAAATGTCAATCCGTCCCCATTTTTCCATGACATTACTGGTGAGTAAATCTACTTGGTCAGTTTTCGAGACATCTGCTGCAAGTGCGACAGCTTCTCCTCCTGCTGCGACTATTTCTGCTACCACCTCATCAGCAGCAGCACTCGAACTCGCATAGTTTACGGCGACTTTAGCGCCCTCTGCCGCTAGGGCTAAAGCAACGGCGCGGCCGATTCCCCGTGACGCACCGGTCACGACAGCAACTTTACCTCGCAATCTCTGAAAAGTCTCTGGCAATAGTTCCATAATTGTATCCTCGCAATCTACCAGAGAATTTTGCACTAAAATCGAGCCAGAACCAAAAAAATTATTTTGTCTTATGGCAGTTCAAAAACAGTTCAGCAGTTTTGAGGAGTTACTATCGGGCTCTGACTTGCCGGTGTTGGTAGATTTTTACGCTACTTGGTGCGGGCCTTGTCAGATGATGGCACCGATTTTGGAGCAAGTGAGTGGTCAAATGAAAGACAAGCTGATGGTTGTCAAAATTGACACGGATAAGTACGACCAGTTGGCGTCGCAGTATCACATTTATGCTTTGCCGACTTTGGTGCTGTTCAAAAATGGCGCTGAGGTCGATCGCATTGAGGGAGTGCTGCAAGCGGCGCAATTGATCGATCGACTGCAACCTTTCTTATAGTTAGGGTATCTTACCTTAATTATTTTACCGCAGCACGGGTCGAAACTCCTGTGCTGCTAGCTGTTTACCCGTTGACAATGAAGACTCCCAGCCACGCGATTATCAATCTGGCAATTCTCGGTAGAACTCAGCATTCTGAGTTTAATTTGCTCATAGTTATGGGCGGAATCTTGCCGGATATTCCGATATTTTTCTTTTACTTTTGGGCGAAATACGTTGCTCGTATGCCGGAAGCTAAAATCTGGTCGGAAGCATATTATGAGCCTTTTGTCCAGAATATTGTGGCTCTATTTCATTCTATGCCATTGGCTGCGATCGGCTGGCTGATTGCTGATTACTTTGGCTGGCAAAGCATCCAAATTCTATTTCTGAGCATCATCCTGCACTCTCTGGGAGATTTGCCAGTTCATAATGACGACGCTCACCGGCACTTTTTTCCGTTCAGCAATTACCGTTTTATCAGTCCGATTTCTTATTGGGATAGGAAGCACTACGGGTCAATTGTTTCTTTGGTTGAAATGTTGTTAGTGCTGCTGTCAACTTACCGTGTTTTTGGTTTTGTTAATTCTTATATTGGTAAGACATTGTTGATTTTGGTGAATTGTTTTTACTTAGTTGGAGCGCTATTTTTTTACGTTCGTTCTTTGTTTAAATTCATGTCTTAAGAAGAAGGAAGAAGTCACCCCCCCCTGCCCCAGGACTGTTTCATTCTTTGTAGGGGCAATCCCCCGTGGCGGTAGGCGCGTGCGAAGCGTCGCCCTGAGCGTAGTCGAAGTATGATTCTTAACACTTCATCGGGCGAAGCTACCGAAAGTAGTCTGACTCTCCCTCGATGTCCATTTAGAGTCGTGGCGATGCCCCATCCCGACTTTTCTCAATTTTAGCTGAAAGCCGTCCTAGAAGGACGGGGTTTTAGACCCATTTTCTTGATAAAAAATCCGGATTTTTTCTTGCACGGATATAGCAAAGCTGACAATAGCGGGATACTTGGAAAGGGTTGTCAATCTTTTGATAACTGACAACCCAATTTGGAAACGCATTCCCCGAAAGAGGCCCGCCTCCGCAGATTCGTGAATAAGGCAGACTAAATGAGTGATTCTATAATTTTAACAGCGTCTTGAACCTCCTCGAATAAGTCTTCGCGAGGTTTAAAAACAGAGCCATCGGCGTATCTCGCAGGGCTTGATACAGGTCCGTGATCCGCGTCAATGCTCTTCCGCCACCTCTCTGCGTGGGTTCTCCACTTTTCCGTGTCGACGAGTTGGGGATTCCTGAACCAGAGATTCCAAGTCAGTACATTGCCAGCTTGCAGCATATTGCCAGAAGCAATGTTGAAAAGATCCAGGATTTTTTGGTTAAAGGTATCGACAGTGGGATGATTTCTAGGGATGATACCGCCAATTTCCACCTCTATATTCCCAACAGACCATGCATTATCTTGGTGTCTAGCAAAGTCAGGAGCGTTAAATAGGCTACTTTCGCCAGCCCGAATTGGAAAGATGGGTTGATCGGGGTCGTTGACCTTATGGGTAGTGACCTGAATCGCGTTTTCTTTGTCTGAGGGAAAGGGAAGAGATTTTTCTTTAAAGAGATCCCATGCTCGCTGAACCAACCAATTTTGGTGCGAACTCGGACTAAACCAAATCTTACCTTCGACGGTCATATCAGCTGCTATCCCTAACTCTGGATTTGTCTCGTTAACCCAACCCCTCTGTCCGGTAACGGTAACTTCTACATTCAGACAAGTTATGTTAGGAACACAAGCACCTTGCTGGGGACATATAATGGACCATATTCTCCCAGTATCGTCGTAACCGATGCTGGAAATGTTGTGGGCAAACATCTGAAAACATCTAGAATCCTGCTTTCCTTGAACGGTTTCCCAACTGAACTCGGGCCAATATACAGGCTGCTGGCGTGTGATTCTCGTAATGTTGGCCATGTTATGCAACATTGGCAACGAGTTAAGTTCTGGTTTTGGATAGGCAAACAATGGATTTGAGTCAGCGAATCCGCCTACCCATCCTGGTACGATGTCTGAATTTTGATTTGGTTTCATTAAACTTGCATTTAGTTGGTTATCGAATTCCAATATTTTTGGCTCACAACGAGCCGGATAGAACGTGCATTGAAACACGGTTTCCAATCAATCAGTATCCCTAGCGAGTAGGTATATTTTATTATCTTACAATAGTCCGGACAGTTTTTATATGGCTGAAGGGCTTATTCTCTAGGACTTTGAGCCACTGTGGATAATTAAATCAATGTCAGCTCCACCCCTGACTTGCATTTAATTCGACTTTATTTATGATCCTTGCCCTGTAAAGCTTGTAGTCTCGTTCCAAAAACTGTCCGGAGTATTGATCTTAGCATAGCCACTACATAATAACCCTCTTCTGTCACTCTCCGAAAAATGGGGGTCAAACCCTGATTCTTTCGTTAGGTGTCGTTGGCTGTAATGACGGAAATTCGTCAGAATTTCGGAAAGTGACAAAAGAGGGATAATAAGCAAGAAGGAAGAACTATGCCCAATGCCCAATGCCCAATGCCCAATGCCCAATGCCCAATGCCCAATTAGATGCTAACTGCGCCGAATATTAAAACAACACCAATCTTGGCGCTTCCATAGAGTAGCGACAATCCAGCCGTGCTGTTCGAGAGTATCAGCAATTGGCTTAGCTTGTTCGAGCAAAATGCCACTGAGCACAGCCCAAGTTGTCGGTTTGCTAATTGAAGTGAATTGCGGGATTAAATCGATGATTACTTCTGCTAAAATGTTGCACATCAAACCGTCGATCGGCTCATCTACCATTTCTTTGAGCCGATCGATACTGCCGAGCTCTGCAACCAACTGGTGAGAATTAACGCGGTTGAGTTGTCTGTTGCTAATGGTCGATCGCACTGCCAAAGGATCTGTATCCAAAGCATAAACTTTTGTAGCGCCCAACAACACCGCGCCGATCGACAAAATACCCGATCCGCAGCCGATATCGGCAACTACGTACTCTTTGTCATCAAAACCGAGCCGCATTTCCAGCGACTCCAGACACAGTTGAGTAGTAGCGTGAGCACCGGTACCGAATGCTACACCCGGATCTAAACGCAAAATGAGGCGATCTGTATCAGTTGGTACGGGCAGCCAGGCCGGATTAATTAAAAAGCGATCGCCCACTTCTTGAGGCTGCCAGTGCTGCTTCCAAGTGCTGCCCCAGTCTTCCTCTTCAATCAAATCCCACTGCATCGCAGGTAGGGGCAAACCTGCACACAGAGCATCTTGGCGCAGCCACAGAGACAGAGCGGCCAAATCCAGCAATCCTGCTTGTTCTTCGGGCAAATAAGCCGACATCAGGCAAGAATTGCTTTTGATCTCAGTAGCAGTTCCCCGACAGCTAAACCGTTCCAGACGCCAAAAGATGATATCTTCCAGCGCCGGATCGCAAAGAATTCTAATTTCCCACCAGCTATGTGCCATAACGATTTTAGATTTTAGATTTTAGATTTTAGATTTGCCCCGGGGAACTGGAGACTGGGAACTGGGGAGTGAGGAATGAGGATTGGCTAATAGAAAAATTCCCGCTTTCTGGCCAATTACCAATGACCAATTGCCCATTACCAATTATCAGTCCTTGCATCCAAAATCTAAACTCCAAAATCCTTCAAAGATTTACCGTGTAAGCATCCCGAATTCCCGAAACTTTTAGGATCTCGGCGAGTATCCCCTCTGGTAGGGGGTCATCGAGGCTCAAAACCATTACGGCATCGCCTCGCACGATTTTACGGCCTACTTGCATACTCGCAATATTGACATTAAAACTGCCCAATTGGGAACCAATTTTGCCAATAATCCCCGGCATATCGCGGTGCAGGGTAAACAGCATATGGTGAGTGGGGGAAACGTTGACCGGGAAATCGTCAACGCTGGTAATCCGAATTTCGCTTTCGCCGAGCACTGCACCCGTGACTGTGTGTTCGCCGAGAGTTCCCTTGGCCGAGAGGTGCAGGGAGCCGGTGTAGTCGCGAATTGAGGCGTCTCTGGTTTCGACGACGCGAATTCCGCGTTCTTTTGCTTCGATGCTGGCGTTGACGTAGTTAACGCGCTCTCGCAGGGCTTGGGAGAGCAGGCCTTTGAGGGCGGCAACGACTACGGGCTGGCTTTGGTTGTTGGCCAATTCGCCTTGCAGTTGGACGTTGAGGTAATCGACTCGGCCTCCGGCTAGCTGGCTGACGAGGTTGCCGAGGGTTTCGGCGAGTTGCAGGTAGGGTTTGAGTTTTTCGATCGAGTCTGGGAAAATGCCGGGTATGTTGACCGCCGATCGCGCGGGCAGCCCCAAGAGCACGTCGCGAATTTGTTCAGCAACATCGATCGCCACATTCACCTGAGCTTCCGCCGTGGATGCTCCCAAGTGGGGCGTCAGCACGAGGTTTTGGCCGACACTCCGCAACGGGGAATCGGCTTGCAGCGGTTCCTGTTCGTAAACGTCCAAAGCTGCGCCGGCGATCTTACCTTCTTTGATGGCTTCTGCGAGGGCTGCTTCGTCGATTATGCCACCTCTGGCGCAGTTTATGATCCTGGCCGTGGGCTTCATTTTCGACAGCACTTCCGCGTTAATTAAGTGGAGGGTTTCCGGGGTTTTGGGGATGTGCAGGGTGATGTAGTCGGATTCGCGCATCAGCAGTTCGAGTTCTACCAAGCGACAGCCCAACTGTTCGGCTCTTTCGGTGGAGATGAAGGGGTCGTAGGCGAGCAGTTTCATGCCCATTGCTTTGGCTGCGGCGGCGAGGTGCGAGCCGATTTTGCCCAAACCGACGATGCCGAGGGTTTTTTTGTAAACTTCTACGCCGATAAAGCGGTTGCGTTCCCATTTACCACCTTTGACGGATGCGTTGGCTTCCGGGATGTGGCGGGACATGGAGAGCATCATGGCGATCGCGTGTTCGGCTGCGGCGATGGTGTTGCCTTCGGGGGAATTGACGACTACAATTCCTTTGCGAGTAGCGGCGGGTACATCGACATTATCTACGCCGACACCGGCTCTGCCGATGATTTTGAGTGCATTCCCGGCTTCTATGATTTCTTTGGTAACTTGGGTGCCAGAACGGATCATTAAAGCGTCGTAATCTGGAATAATTTTTACCAGTTGTTCGGCTGAAAGTCCTGTGTTTACGTCAACTTGCGCGACTTGGGAAAGGATGTCAATTCCGGCTTGGTCGATCGGATCGGATACTAAAACTTTAGGCATAGCAAGCAATTGAGTGGAATCAGTAAAAATAGGCAAGCGCGTTGGCGAGCACAAAGTTGAGGCTTAAACCAAGGGCAGTATCTCACGGCTGGGCTGAAGCTTGCCTTTGTGCAGTTTGAATTGTATCTGCATTCGGTCTTGACCGACCGTTTTTGCTTGAAATATTTTAGGTTTCGGGGCGATCGCACTCTCGGACGGTCTGGAAATCCCCGAACTGCTTAGCTAGTATGTCTTTTCCGACTATAATTATTTCTAGGTGTCCGAGCCTAACCATCAGGAATTTTTGTCAGTCAGGAACCTCAGCCTAAAGGCATGAGGCTTGAAGGAGGAATCTAACAAGCCATTCTGACCAGCCTTAGTCTTAAGTGACTACGTTTTTTGAGTCACGATACCCGCTTGATGCGTAGCTAGTCCCTTGCTCTATCGTTGAGAGTTAAACAGTTCGGTATGTCACGCTCAACAGTGCTTTCAACCTAACAAGCTCACTAAACATTGGCGAAGTACAGACGACCTGGCAGGTCGTCTCTTTTACTCCGAAAAGAGATTGAGGCAACCATACCTCAGCGGAGGGGCAACCATACCCCTCCACCCCGCGAGGGGATTCAATTCAATGTAAAGCCGTCCTCAAAGGACGGGGTTTCAAACCCATAGTTCTGATGAATTATCTTATCGCCGTACTGCCCGATCGAATTCAAGCCGAAGCTGCCTACTGTGCTCTAGAAAAAGAAGGCTTGCCCATGAAGCAAGTGAGCATTTTGGGCCGCGGCTACAAAACTGCTGATGAATTTGGCTTGATCGACCCCAACCAGCAAGCGAATAAACAAGCTAAACTCATGGCTGTTTGGCTGGTGCCGTTTGGCTTTATTGCTGGCGTTACTTTCAGTCTGATGACTCAGTTGAAGACTTTTGCCTGGGCGGGCGAAATTGGCGATCACGCGATCGGCGGAGTGCTAGGTGCGATCGCCGGCGGGATGGGCAGCTTTGTTGTTGGCGGAGCCGGGGGCATGGCTTTTGGTAGCGGCGATGCTTTGCCCTACCGCAACCGTTTGAATGCGGGTAAATTTTTGATTGCGGTTAAGGGTACTGATGATTTGACTGGGAAAGCTGCGAAGATTTTGCAGCAGTTTAAACCGGAAAATATCCAAGGTTATACAGAGACTTAGTTATTTGTTTGTTAACAGTTGACTGTTGACTGCGTCGCCCTGCCCTTCGACTACGCTCAGGAACCGCGGTCGAAGGGTTGACTGTTGACATTCAACTCGTGTAATATTTGGAGGCAGTTATGGAATCACAAACTATCCCCCCTACCTTCTCTCCTAGAATTAACGGTCGAATTAACTGACGAGCAGTTTTTTCAGTTGTGTATTGTGAAACTTCATTAAGTTTGTAAGCATCAATAAACAATAATAGTATCCTTTAGTCAGAGAAGTTAGAGAAATGTTGCGAGGAAGTTCTGAATGCAACTAGCAGAGCGGCACATCATTAAATCTACGGAGTACCGTTTCCCTGAGATTGATGAATTAGCTTTTAAATCCAAAAATCTCTACAATGCAGCTAACTACGTCATTCGTCAGAGTTTTGTTTATGGATGGAGTTACATCAATTACAACGAGATGAACAGTTTGATGAAGTCTCATCAAGCATACAAGGCAATGCCCGCAAAAGTCAGCCAACAAATCTTGATGATATTGGACAAGAATTGGAAATCGTTTTTTGAAGCGGTTAAAGCTTACAAAACTGATTCCTCTAAATTTACTGGTCGCCCAAAGCTGCCGAAGTACAAAGATAAGGTCAAAGGGCGAAACATTCTCGTCTACACGATCCAAGCAATTAGTAGCAAACAATTAAAAAAAGGGATCGTTAAGCTTTCGGGTACTCATCTCTCAATCAAAACCAAAGTAAATCCCGATCAAATCTGTCAAGTTAGAGTGGTTCCAAAATGCGATTCTTATGTAATTGAGGTAATATACGATGAACCGGAGTCCACCGCCAGCGACGATAAATTCGTAGCTAGTATTGATTTAGGACTGAATAACTTAGCGGCGTTAACTTCAAATCAGCCGGGCTTTACCCCTCTCCTGATTAACGGGCGACCATTAAAATCAATCAATCAGTTCTACAACAAACGTAAAGCACGGTTACAATCTCAATTGAAAGGAAGTCGCAAGAGTTCACCCCGCATTCAACGATTAACTCGCTGTCGCAACCAAAAAACTGACAATTACTTGCATCATACCAGTCGTTTAATTGTTGACCTTTTGGTCGCCAAACAAATTGGGACGTTAGTAATTGGCAAGAATGCACAATGGAAAACTGAGATTAATTTGGGAAAGCAAACTAATCAAAACTTTATCAGTATTCCCCATGATCGACTAATTGAGATGTTGGAATATAAAACTCGATTGGTGGGGATTAAGGTCGTTGTGCAAGAAGAATCTTATACTTCTCAATCAAATTTTCTCGGTTTAGATCCAATTCCTGTTTATGGAAAAACTGATAAGGATGATGTATTTACTGGCAAGCGGATCAAAAGAGGTTTGTACAAGACTTCAGCAGGTCAATTAATTAACTCCGATGTTAACGGGTCTTACAATATTCTGAGAAAAGCAATCCCAAATGCGTTTAGCAATGGGATAGAGAGCTGCGTAGTTCGAGCCTTGCGCGGGTCAATCCGCTCAAAGTACAAGCGAAAGGGGAGGGACT
>NZ_JANMZH010000519.1:0-15047 GCF_031383065.1 Microcoleus sp. OTE_8_concoct_300
TCGGTCAAGAAGAAGAAACCTACAACATCGTCGCAGCCCACGGCTACTTCGGTCGTTTGATTTTCCAATACGCTTCTTTCAACAACAGCCGTTCTTTGCACTTCTTGTTAGGTGCATGGCCAGTAGTCGGTATCTGGTTTACCGCTTTGGGTATCTCCACGATGGCTTTCAACTTGAACGGTTTCAACTTCAACCAATCGATTATTGACTCGCAAGGTCGCGTTATCAATACTTGGGCTGATGTCATCAACCGCGCTAACTTGGGTATGGAAGTGATGCACGAGCGCAATGCTCACAACTTCCCTCTCGACTTGGCTGCTGGTGAAGTCACCCCAGTAGCAATGGTTGCTCCTTCTATCAACGGCTAAGTTTTAGTCCTAGATAAACAAAAAGCGCTCCTAGAAATAGGGGCGCTTTTTGTTTGGGGAAAAATATTTTTCAGACAGTCATGGACGCATGGATCCGCCGGCGAAGATACCGCAACTACAAAAATAAACAGTTCGTGATCGCACTCCTATCAAAGAAACCGACTTTTTTACCGAATTTACGCGCTGCAACCCATCTTTTCTTGACACTCCTCGCCCTGAAGGCACGAGGATTCTTAAGACATTTCGATCTTAATATCCCTAGTAATAGGGTTCCCAGGCTGACCACGGAAAGCACATAGGTGTGTAGTCATATCTCCTCTGTGAATGTTTTGGGCGTAGACTTTCCCCCAGTCCAGGGGTAGGTTTTTAAATCTTATCTGATCTGCTTATTCTACCATATTAATTTGTTTAGATGGATGTGTTATTTTACTTGAAAATGGAAAAAGCCGTCCTACAAGGACGGGGTTTTAAACCCAATCTTCTGATAAAAAACCCGGTTTCTGACCACCCGTGCGTCCTGGACTAATATTGATAGGTGCGATCGCCCTTTAATCCAACATAAATAATCCTCATGATATTTGAAACAGAGAGATTAGTTGTGAAACCGATTGTGGAGAGCGACCTCAACACGCTTCATAGAATTTTTATCGATGCCTATGTGAGGAGATATCTGTGCGACGGCGAAATCTGGTCGCTACAAAAGGTTGAAGAAATGCTTGCCGAAAACAAAAAGCTGTTTGCCCAAAAGCAATTCGGTATGTGGTTTATCGAAACTAAGAGCGATCGAGAAACTATTGGATTTGTTGGTTTGTGGTATTTTTTTGAAGAAGCACAGCCCCAGTTAGTTTACGCACTGCTGCCGAAAGCACTTAAAAAAGGTTACGCTACTGAAGCATCAACCAAAATATTGGATTATGGTTTTGATGAACTTGGCTTTAACTATCTTGTCGCAAGTTGCGATCGCCCAAACATTGAGTCGCAAAAAGTTGCAGAAAGACTCGGAATGAAACAAGTAGAAGAAAGAATTATGAATAAAAATCCGATATTATTCTTTAGAATCGATAAGTAGTAATTAGCAGTAAGGGCGCAATGCACAAATGGCTTTCGGTGGTGGGGATTGGCGAAGATGGACTTTCGGGGCTCGGCCCGATCGCCTTTACCCTCCTCTCTCAATCTCAAGTCGTTGTTGGTGGCGCCCGTCACCTAGCAATGCTACCAACCGACGACACCCGCGAAAAATTGGTTTGGGCATCGCCTTTGCAGACAACAGTTGACGACATCCTCCGCCGCCGGGGACAGTCTGTGTGCGTGCTAGCAAGCGGCGATCCGATGTGTCACGGCATCGGCGTCACGCTGTCGCGCCAGATTCCCATGGAGGAAATGACTGTGATTCCGGCGGTATCGGCTTTTAGTCTTGCTTGCGCCCGTTTGGGTTGGCCGCTGGCCCAAGTTGAGACTTTCAGTTTGACAAATCGCCCGATCGCATCGATCGCCCTTGCTTTGTCGCCGGGGGCGCGCTTGCTGGTGTTGAGCGCTGACAGACACACGCCGGGAAAGGTGGCACAATTGTTGACGCAGCGGGGGTTTGGCAGCAGTTTGATGACCGTGTTCGAGCGGATGGGGTCGGGATCGGAACGGCGGATCGAGGGGGTAGCAGCAGCCTGGAATGCAGCGGATTTGGCGGATTTGAACACGATCGCGATCGCAGTTGCAGCCGATCGCGAAACTGTGATTTTCTCTCGTACCTCGGGTTTGCCGGATGCTGCTTATCGCCACGACGGACAACTTACCAAGCGGGAGGTTCGAGCCGTTACTCTGTCAACGTTAGCACCGATTCCCGGAGAGTTGCTTTGGGATGTGGGGGCGGGCTGCGGCTCGATCGCGATCGAATGGATGCGGAGTCATCCTCGGTGCAGGGCGATCGCGATCGAACGCCATCCGACTCGATTGCAATACATCGCTGAAAATGCCTCGACTTTCGGCGTTCCGGAACTCGAAATCGTGGCGGGAGAAGCGCCGGAAGCCCTGACAAATTTGCCTCAACCGAATGCTATTTTCATCGGCGGCGGTGTCACCGCAGAAGCTGTGCTGGAAACTTGCTGGAATGCTTTAGGTGAAGGCGGCCGATTAGTTGTTAATGCGGTGACAGTTGAGAGCGAGTTTAAAGTTTTGCAATGGCACGATCGTTATGGCGGGGAACTAATTAGAATTGGGATTCAGCGAGTAGGGGCGATCGGCTCTTTTCAGGGTTGGAAACCGTTTGCACCCGTGACGCAGTGGGCGGTAGTTAAAATCTAAAAAGATAATAAAAACGAGATTCTACATCAAGAATATTATCCCGCAATTGCGATAAAATTGTATGTCACCGTACCCCGAGCCGTCGGAGGCCAGAGTCAGGACATTAGCAGTCATATAAAATAATCCCCGATCTTCTATTTATAAATACTTTGGCGAGATTTGAGTTCATAGTAGATGGTCCACCAGTATCACAACAAGCTCGCAGGCGAGATCGTCTTAAAGCTTGGAAAATGACGGTTAGGCAAGAGGCTGAAAAATACTGGTCTTCAGAGCAAAAAACAGCTACGGGGCTCGTTATGCTCCAGATAACTTATTTCTACGATTCTGTTAAAATTGATGTGGACAACATAGTAAAGCCAATTCAAGATGCAATTATTGGCCTAGCCTACGTGGATGACGATCAAGTAACCGATGTTCTAGTCCGGAAGAGGAATTTATCGGGTAACTTTACAGTAGAAAATATGACCTCGACCCTAGCGGAAGGATTTGCTCGTGGCAATGAATTCTTGCACATTGTAGTAATTGATGATCCTGACCAAGAGGTACTGACATGATGGCAACCCCAACTGCAAACATAGAAAGAGAGCGATTACTGAAATTAGCAGAGGAGTATCGTGAGAGAGGTTACGAGGTTTCATTTCATCCCAACGTTGAAGATTTACCTGACTTCCTGAAAAGCTATCGCCCCGATATGATAGTGCGCCTGGGTAAAGAGTCAGTAGTTATTGCAGTCAAGTCACGCTCCTCACTCAATTCATCCTCTACTCAATATTTACGCAATTTAGCCCAAGCAGTAGCAGAAAATCCTGGTTGGAGGTTTGAGTTAGTGATGACTAACCCGGAGGATGCAGTCTATTTTCCCAAAGCTGAGGGTTCTCTTCAAGAGCATGAAATAGAAGCGCGCTTGCAAGTAGCAAAGCAACTTGTAGCACAACAACATCTAGAGTCAGCTATGCTATATTCCTGGTCTTTAGTTGAGGCGACTTTGAGAATTGTTGCGGAAAAAGAAGAGCTAAGTTTGACAAGATTACAGCCACTTTTTTTAGTAAAACAACTGGTAACTGAGGGGGTAATTTCCCAATCAGAGTATCAGTTACTAATGAACGCACTTTCATTGCGTAACGCAATTGCTCATGGCTTCAAAACTACACAACTTACGCAAAACTCTGTATGCGAACTGATTGAGATTGCAGAGCAACTATTGAAATCTCTGCATACTGGCGAAGAAGCAAGCTAACATTTTAAAAAGCATAAGAGTTACGCACTGAACACGAAAAAGCCAGCTTTGAGATTGCTCTCCCGTTGCGCAATGACAGAAAATCGTAGTGGTGCGTAAGTCCTGTCCTGTAAAAAAAATAGGTTGGGTTTAACACAAGTAACCCAACCTATTAATTAAATGAGACTTAAGAGTTTAGCCTTGATTCACTACAGTCGGTTTTAAACTTTCCTGCGACTTCGATCGATCTAAACCATTTTGAACTTCCACAGATTCCTTAATCGGTTTCCGGGCTTCAATTAAACTCAAAGCTTTGTTGACGCCTTCAGGTAAAATCACTACCAAACTGCCTGCAGGCGCCTCATCTAAAGCCTTGTTAACGGCCGTTGTTTCGTCGAGAATCAACTCGTATTCAACTTGAGATTTGTTTGCGGTTCCTGCAGAAATCGCCTCTGCAATTCCCTGGCAAATTAACTTTGCCACAACACCGGGTTCTCGGCCGCGCCTGTCCATATCTTCCTTCACAATAATGCGATCGAACATCTCGGCCGAAAGTTTGCCCAGCGTGACAAAATCTTCATCTCGCCGGTCTCCAGGGGCGCCGACTACCCCGATCCGCTGTCCCTGCCAATTCAGCACGAAACTGCCCAAAGCTTTGTAGCTGTGGGGGTTGTGGGCGTAGTCGAGCAAAGCGTGATAGCTGCCCAAATTAAACAAATTCATCCGTCCGGGAGTTTGACCCACCGATGCTTGGAAGCTTGACAAAGCCGATCGAATATCTTCTATTTTCAATCCTTGGGCAAAAGCCGCCAAACAAGCTGCTAAAGCATTAGCAATCATAAACGGCGCGCGCCCGCCCATCGTCAGCGGCACGTTCACAGCCTGTTCAATTCTCAGCGTCCAATCGCCTTTCAAAATCGACAAATACCCATTTTCGTAAATCGCTGCCAGCCCGCCCGCAGCGGTATGTTTGGCAACCAGTTCGTTGTCCGGGTTCATCGAAAAATATGCAATTTGAGCCTTGACACGCTGCGCCATTTGTGATACTAAGGGGTCGTCTGCATTTAAAACTGCATAGCCTTTGGGCATTACCGACTCGACGAGGACGCTCTTGAGTTTGGCCAGTTGTTCCACGGTGTCGATGTCGCCAATTCCCAAGTGATCGGCCGCGACGTTCAAGACGACGCCGACATCGCACTGATCGAAGCCGAGGCCCGATCGCAAAATTCCGCCTCTAGCCGTTTCCAGCACCGCTACTTCCACCGTTGGGTCAGACAAAATCAATTGAGCACTCTGCGGCCCGGTATTGTCTCCGGTTTCTACCAAATAATCGCCGATGTAAGTGCCGTCGGTAGTCGTGTAGCCGGTAATCTGACCGGTCTGCTTAACAATGTGGGCAAGCAGGCGAGTGGTTGTAGTTTTGCCGTTGGTTCCCGTTACCGCTAAAATCGGCACCCGGCTGGGTTGAGGCGAGGGGAAGAGCATATCGAAGACGGCGCCGGCCACGTTGCGGGGTAAACCCTGACTCGGGGCGACGTGCATTCTGAAACCCGGTGCTGCGTTGACTTCGACGATGACGCCGTTGACATCGCGCAGGGGTTGGGAGATGTCGGGAGTTACTACGTCAATGCCGGCAATGTCCAAACCGATAATTTTGGCGACTCTGGAAAACAGCCAGACGTTTTCCGGGTGGATTTCGTCGGTGCGATCGACTGCAATTCCACCGGTACTCAAGTTTGCTGTCGCGCGCAAAAATACTCTTTCGCCGGCCGGCAGTACGGAGTCCATCGCGTATCCTTGTTTTTGCAGCAAATCCAGGCACAATTTGTCGATCGTGATCCGGGTGAGCACGTTGTCGTGTCCGTCTCCTCGCTGCGGGTCGCGGTTTACTTCTTCAATAAGCTGTTCTACT
The DNA here is from genome assembly GCF_031383065.1 of Microcoleus sp. OTE_8_concoct_300. NCBI lineage: Bacteria > Bacillati > Cyanobacteriota > Cyanophyceae > Oscillatoriales > Microcoleaceae > Microcoleus > Microcoleus sp. OTE_8_concoct_300. Next base: position 5,795 of record NZ_JANMZH010000519.1, read on the forward strand.
GTAGACTTGCCGTTGCCCACGACGTTAGCGGGCACTCGTTCTGCGACTGCTATGACTTGCCCGTTGACTACCAATACTCTGTGGTCACGGCCGACGTAATAGCGCTCGACTATCACGCTTTTTGTTTTTGATGCCGCGCTGGCTAAGTCGTAGGCTTCTTCGGCTGTTTCCCAGGAATTGATGTCGATCGTAATGCCGCGGCCGTGGTTTCCGTCTAGGGGTTTGAGGACGATCGGATAACCGCCGACATCTTCGATCGCCCCGCGCAATTCGTCCAAATAATTAATCACCGTTCCTCTGGGAACCGGCACGCCGGCGCTGCCGAGGATATTTTTGGTCCCTTCCTTATCGCAGGCTAGTTCTACCCCCAAAACTCCCGTGCGGTTGCTCAGAGTTGCCTGAATCCGCTTTTGGTGAACCCCGTAGCCGAGTTGAATCATAAACCGGGCGCTCAAAGGTATCCAAGGAATGCCACGAGCTTCTGCTTCCTTGATCAGTGTTTCCGTACTCGGTCCGAGTGCCGCCGACCCCGCAAACTCTCTAAGATCTCTCAAATCTTGGACTAATTCTGCTTCTGGATAAGTGCCCGTCTCGGCAATCCTCTGGCACATCCGCACGCCCGCCCGGGCGGCATAGCGACCTGCTTGTTCGTTTTGATACTCAATTACTACTTGGTAAATGCCTGGGGTCGCAGTCTCGCGGGTGCGACCAAACCCGACCGGCATTCCTGCCATTTGCTGAAGTTCTAGGGCTACGTGTTCGATTACGTGTCCCATCATCGTGCCTGCTGTGACACGTTGCAGGAAGCCTCCCTTATGGCCTGGAGAACAGTGATGCTCGTACAAACTCGGCAGTGCGGCGGTCAATCCTTCGTAGAAGCCAGGAATTTCAGATGTGGTTTTATCTGCCAACTCTTCTAAATCCAGACGCATCAGAACGAGTTTGTGGCGTCGGATGCTCCAGTAGTTGGGGCCGCGTAAGGTCTGAATTTTAAGTATTTTCATGGCAGTTAGAGGGGTATGGGTCGAGAAATCTTATAGATAATTGGAGCATTTATTCAATTTCGATCTAGATTGCTCGCTCGACTGTTCGCTACGAACAGTTTGGGAGTGAATTTCCAGTTATGGGCCACCTAATTGAAAATTCATGCCCCAGCGATCGGCTAAAAACAAGTACAGGTCAATCGCCGGCAAAAACTCAAAGCCCGAAGGTAGAATTTTCTGTGATTCTGCCTTCTGGCGTCAGCCCGTGGCTGCTTCGGAATCTATTCTATTGTGGTATCGATGATTCGGCCCCAATGCCACTTAATTTCTGCCGAATCAATGACAATAGATGTTCTGCCTTAGTTGGCTGTGCGGCATTCGGGGGGCCAGCCAGACTCGGAACAGGCTGCCGATGGCATTGGTTTGCCTAGGGGCATATTGTAGCAATCTCCGTGACACAGAACGTGCAAGCGCATATTGAAGAGACTTAAGGGTTCTGTCGCTCCTACCAGAGACTCATTGGTATAAAAATTTTCCCTAGAATCAACAATAGTCACAGTGCCTTTACCGAGAATTTTCATAGTATCGTCTCCCTCAAACAAGGCGCAGGTGTCTTCGTCAATACCAATAGCGAGGCGATCGGGATGACAAGCCACAGCCGACAGCAAGCGAGCCATGCGGTTGCGGTTGTGAAAATGCTGGTCTACGATGATCTCAGGAATAATGTTAAGTCCGTTTGCCATGTCTACTAAAGAGCGGTTCGGTGACGCGCCACTCCCGCCGCCTGCAATCATGTGATATCCCATCACCGCAGCACCCGCGCTGGTACCGGCGAGGGTAATCTTGCCTTCGATAGTTTCTTTGCGAATTTTCTCCATCAGCGGGGTATCCGCCAGCAGCCCGCAGAGCCTCAGTTGGTCGCCCCCTGTGATGAATACGCCCGTACAATCTTCTAAGTAATCTTTCCAGACGGGGTTTTCGGCTTGTTCGCGTTCGCGGATGTCCACTACTTTGACGGCGCTAACGCCCATTTCGTCAAATATGGTGCGGTAACGGTTGCTAATTCCTTCGGGATCTCGCGAAGCGCACGGAACGATCGCCAGCCGAGCGTTTGCACCCCCAGCACGGCAAAAAAAGGTATTTAGAATCTCTCGCCCGTGAACTTTGTCTTCGGCTCCCCCGATGACCATAATCGAGGTTTTTGTGCGCTGGGGAATATCGTGTTCAAGGGCTTGAGATGTCAATTGCTGCATGGTGTGTCTTCCTCTGTTGGATGTGAAATTCAATTTTGCCGTGGCTGTGGGTACAATGGGGCTTTTTAAGAATAAATATTTGTTGGTGCCAGCGAGGTGCGATCGTTCCGTGCGCGATTCCGCAGTTGTTTGGGGGCGAGTTTACTTGCAGTCGCTGTCATGAAAAACAGATTATTTTTGTACAAAACCGGCCCGCCGACAAAGGAAGAGAATTTAACTTGCCAAAATTTTCAGAAATTATAAGAAATTATAAAGAATAAAGCAATTACTGAAAACTGAACTCCCCCTAAGGGTCAAACTAGAGGTGATGTATCAATGAACTTCCAATAATTGTGCGATTTGACGTTGTTACCCTATTTCCAGAATTTTTCCGGGCTCCCCTGGAGTCAGGACTGATGGGCAAAGCCTTAGCTAAAAAGATTGCTGAGGTGAATTTTGTCAATCCCCGCGATTTTACCACAGACAAGCACCAGCGAGTCGATGATGAGCCTTACGGGGGCGGAGTGGGGATGCTGATGAAGCCGGAACCGATTTTTGCTGCGGTGGAGTCGCTGCCGGTTTTGCCTTCTCGGGAGGTGATTTTGCTGACTCCCCAGGGGGAACCGATGCAGCAGGCGATGTTTCGGGAGTTGGCGGCCGATCGCGATCAGTTGGTGTTGATTTGCGGTCATTATGAAGGTGTGGACGATCGAGTGCTGCATTTGGTAACTCGCGAGGTGTCTTTGGGGGATTTTGTGCTCACGGGGGGCGAAATTCCGGCTTTGGCTTTGATTAATGGAGTTTTGCGATTGCTGCGGGGAACTGTGGCGAAGGAAGATTCCCTAAAGTTTGAGAGTTTTGAGGACGGACTTTTGGATTATCCGCAGTACACTCGACCGGCGGATTTTCGGGGCTTGAAGGTGCCCGACGTGTTGCTGTCTGGTAATCACGCAGAAATTGCTCGCTGGCGCAGGGAACAGCAAATTGAAAGAACTCGATCGCGCCGATCGGATTTGTACCATCGGTGGTTGCAGGAGAGGGAAGAATAGGAGAAAGGGCGATCGCAAGAGTGGTCAGAAACCCGGTTTTTTGCGGTAATACTTCGTTGCAGTCCACAGATTCGGTAAAAAACCCGGTTTCTTTGGTCTTGATGCGTCCAAAACCGTATATTTAAGAGCATAATAAATTTTGGATTCGCGTTTGTAAGTCTTTGAGTTCAGGAGAGCGATCGAGAAGTCCCCGATAATTTTATAGCGTTTCCAGCATTAACCCTTCTCTCCCTCCTCCAGCAGCTTTAGGATTGCCATAACTACTGAGGAAATCAGCAAAAAAAATTTCTTTAACACTCGGATCGGCCCGAATTTCTGACCAAGGTTTGTCTAGCTTATTCAAGTGACCCGCTAACAGCCACGCTTCCACTTCTTGGCAAGCAGCACAGCACAATAGCTTTGCACCTTTCTCTATTGCTTCCTTTTCTAAGAGCGCAAATTCTCTACTCCGATCTTTACCGTCTGCATCTGGTATAAACAGCAGTAAATTTTTGTAATCATAGCCTTCAAAAAAAATTTCACTCATCAATGTTTTAACGTAATTATACCCTTGGACTCTGGGATTACCAGCACATCAACCTGCGCGTTTTGCGTGCCACATTCCTTCATCATCCTTTTAATTAAAGGTTTGAGGATATAGCCGTTATTAGTTGGATCTTCAGGGATGATTAGCACTTTAAAACTCATAAAACTCCCTCAAACCAACCTTCGGCAAACAGTTCGCTAATCGGCTGCTTTTGAATCAACTTTAATAAATCAGGAATTTCGCTGAGAGGGATAATATTAGTTGCTCCTGTGCTTTCATCCCGCTTACAAACAAAAGTAGTGGCATAATCGTCAGGATTAAGCCATTCTAAAATTAAAGGTGAGTGAGTAGTTGCCATCACTTGAACATTCCCAGATTTAGACATCGCTTTCATTAACTCAACTAGAAGTCTCAAGCGGGTTGGGTGAAGACCATTTTCTATTTCTTCAAGCGTAAGAATTTCCGGTAAATCTGGTTGAAAGAAAGCAGCGGTAATCGCGGCAAATCTGAGCGTTCTATCGGATAATATGGGAGCAGGGTAGTCAATATCACCCTCTTTGAGTGCAAACAAAGATTCTCCTAATGCACCGTACAAAATGCTAACATCATCGAGTTCTGTGGGGGTTAATTCTTTGAGCCAGGATACAAAAGCAGATTTTTCGGTAACATCCGTAATAATTGTTTTAACTAAAGCTGCGAAATTTTCACCTCGTTCTCCCATACGTTGCGCTGTATGCGCTTGAGAATAACCGCGCAAAATGGCAGGAGATGGGTCAAGGTGTTGCGTGTTACTGAGGGTAAGCATACACAGTGCTATCATCTCGATATGATCGTTTGAACAAGTTTCGTTGCGCAATAATTGATGGAGGACTGAACGAGATTTTTCAAATTTTAGATGAGGCTGTCTCCCTCGTTTGCCCTTAAAATAGCGAACTTCTCTAACAGGACTATTGGGATGATTGGAAATGGGTTCAGAATCAAAAATTGGTGAACCATTCACTTGTAATTTTTCACTACGGACGCATCCTCTTTCTGCTGAAATACTGATAGAGTATTGTAAGCTGTTAGTCATTTAAATTTATTGCCTCAACCCCTTGCAGTATGGGGTCTGACCCACAAATAGTGCAGTTTGAATGTCGAACAGCTTATTTCCGTTCCTGGATCATTGCGTAATTTAATTGTAACTAAAAACTGGATAGTTTGTTCTTCTGAAGTAGAGTGTCCGCGTGGTGTGAAGACCGCTTTACTACTACCACCGCGAATCGAATCCCAGACTTCACTGGTAGCATTTTTTGGCTTACCGTTAAAGATTTCATCAATAGTAAATCCGTAGACAATTCCTTGCAAGACTCGCAAAGCATCGAAAAAGTTAGATTTACCGCTGGCGTTAGTGCCGATAAATAAGTTAAGGTTGCTTAGATTTAAGGTTATTTTTTCTAAGCTTTTGAATCCTTCAATAGTGAGGGATTGAATCATAGGGTTTCATGCTGGGATTTGTGGGAATAAGTGTTGTTTTGTAGTTTTTAGAGGATTCGATAATCTCTAACATTATGCAGTCAAAAAAGCTACACCGACAGAATGAGAGCGAGCTCGGAAAGAGGAAGCCATCCAAAAATTATAAATTGAAAAGCAACAGAAAGAACCGTTAGCTGCCAAGTTAAGGGAGTTAGGTATTAACTATTAGAAAATTTTATTGCTTGGATATTATATCATGAACCTGTAGGTTTAGGTGGCCACATTCCTTTCCCACAAATTCCGTAAATCAAGACCATACTTTTTCAGCTATCTCCTCACAAATATGAAATAATTGTTTTTTGGTATACTTTCCCAAACCTTAAATTTACATGAACATCCGCATCGGCAACGGTTACGACATTCACTGCTTAGTTCCAGAACGCCCCCTCATCCTCGGCGGCGTCCACATTCCCCACGAATTAGGCTTATTAGGACACAGCGACGCAGACGTACTTACCCACGCTATCATGGACGCTATGCTCGGAGCTCTCAGCTTAGGAGATATCGGGCTGTATTTCCCGCCAACTGACCCGAAATGGAAAGGTGCTGATAGTCTCGTATTGCTCGCACAAGTCAATCAGTTAATATTAGATAAAGGCTGGGAAATCGGCAATATTGATTCGGTGGTGGTGGCGGAACGTCCAAAGCTGAAACCGCATATTGAGCAAATGCGCGATCGGCTTTCTAATGTCCTACAATTAAAACCCGACCAAATCGGCATCAAAGCTACTACAAACGAAAAGTTAGGACCCGTGGGGAGAGAAGAAGGAATTGCAGCCTATGCTGTAGTTTTAGTATCCAAAAATTAAAACTGTGGTTTGATAGTAGAAGTGGAATTTACTTAAACTTATGCGCTAGGAAGGCTGAAACCATGCAAACTGAAACCTTGGAAGTAGAATTACCCATAGATGCGGATATTATCGCGTTGGATAAGGACGATCGCATAGTCGTGCTAATCGAGGTCAAAATTAATCAAGCTAAAGAAAAGGCAGCCAAACAGATGATTATCGATCGCGCGATCGAACAAATAAAACATTTCCTCTCAAAACTCTCAGAAAAAAACGTGGTAATTCCTTATGCTATGATTGTCGATCTCGAAAATATAATCGTTTTTAAATGGGACGGCAGTGTTTTGTCGGAAGCTGTTTTATTGTTAAAAACGGCTGACATCCTTCACTATTATGACTCTAAATTAGGCGATCAGCGGATATTTGAGCCATACCTAACTAGGCTGATTGAAGCATGGTTGCGTGACTTAGCTTATAATTGGAAGTCTGAGATTCCGCCAGCATCGGAACAGATGGCAGCAATCGGTTTGCTGCCGTTGCTAGCAGGTGGAACAACAAAGTCAAGGGTAGAAATTGGTGGCGATTTTATATATAGAAACTAACTTTTTGATGAGTATTGCTACAGGGCGCGATCCTGATGCCAATAACTTGTTACTGAGTGTACCAACATCAGTCCGCATTGCCATACCTGCTATTTGCTGCATGGAAGCTCTCTCGGCTTTAGAAGACGAGATCAAGCGCCGCAACCGTTTTGCCGATGAACAGAAAAAACAAATTAGCCAGCTCAAGCGCGATCTTACTTCGCCTTATGCTAAGTCTCTTTTATTCTATGTAGAAGAGTCTTTGAATGAAAATGAAGGATTGCTGAATAATATTAAAGTACGTCTTTTTGAGGCTCTTGAATTGTTGGCTGACAATGTGGAGATGATGGAACTAACAGCAGATACACTGCGAGAAAGCTTGAATACAGTTTTTATTGAAGAAGACCCGACAGACAATTTGATTCTCCACTGCATCTTGAATCACGCACACTTACACCCTAAGGAAGCCAAGGTATTTTTGAGCAATAATACAAAAGAATTTGGTGTACCAGAAGTTCGAGAGGCTTTGCGGGAAGTAGGGATAAAGTATTTTTCGCGCACTGTAGACTTTCTCGGTTGGTTACAATCTCAGTCATAGTTGCACGCAGGTGGTAAACTAAAAAATTATGAAAATTTCTATGATGCTACATTCAAGACTGCGCTGGCTGGCGATTTTACTGGCGGCAATTGCCACTATAACTTTGTCTGCCTGCACTCCAGCCCGATCGAACTTAGTAAACAGGCTCATCGTTCCCACCTCCAGCGGCCCGGCTACCTTTAACTACCCGCTAAATCAATCTGCATACAGCGTTTTTGGCTATATGTACGAGGGATTGATTAACGAAAACGGCTTGACATCGAAGCTAGAACCCGGTTTAGCCCAGTCCTGGGAAGTTTCTAAAGATGGCAAAAAGATTGTCTTCACCCTGCGAGAAGGATTGAAATGGTCGGACGGGGAACCGATGACTACTGATGACATTATCTTCAGCTATGAAAAGATTTATTTCAATGAGAAAATTCCTAGCGGTTTGAAAGATACTCTGAGGGTGGGCATGAGTCGCCAGTTCCCAAAAGTCAAAAAAATTGACAGCCGCCGCGTTGAATTTTCCGTTGCAGAACCCTTTGCTCCTTTTATTAGATATGCTGGGGGAATCCCAATTTTACCAGCTCATATTTTACAGGAAGCTGTCGAAAATACAGATGCCGACGGCAAACCTAAATTCCTGACTACTTGGGGTACGGATACTGACCCTAAAAAAATTGTCGGCAACGGTCAATACCGAATGCTGAGTTATACTCCTAATCAGCGCGTTGTTTTGGAACGAAATCCGTATTTTTGGCGCAAAGATGCTGAGGGAAATGTTCAGCCTTACATCCAGCAAATTGTTTGGCAAATTATCGAAAATACTGACAATCAACTGCTGAATTTTCGCTCGGGCGATTTGGATACTCTGGACGTGCAGCCGGAAGTGTTTCCGCTGCTGAAACGGGAGGAAAAACGCGGCAAATATACGGTCTTCAACGGTGGCCCGGATACTGGCAGCGTCTTTATGTGTTTCAATCTGAATAAGGGGCGCAATGCTCAAAATCAGCCGTTTGTAGACCCGGTTAAGTCTAGGTGGTTCGCGACTAAGGAATTTCGGCAGGCGATCGCCTACGGCATCAATCGATCCGCCATGACTAACAATATCTATCGCGGACTGGGCGCGCCACTACATTCCCCAATTCCGCCGCAAAGTCCGTTCTACCTGTCCCCAGAACAGGGATTGAAAACTTACAGTTACGATCAGCAAAAATCGAAAGAGTTACTTTTAAGTGCTGGTTTCAAGTATAATAGTAACGGCGAATTGTTGGATACTGAGGGCAACAAAGTGCGATTTACTTTGTTGATGGCTGCGGGTAAAAAAGTGCGGGAACAAATGGCAACGCAAATTAAGCAAGATTTGGGCAAACTAGGGATGCAAGTTGATACGCAGTTCCTGAGTTTTAACACTTATGTGGAAAAGCTGCGCCTGACGCGGAATTGGGATACTTACTTGGGCGGTTTTACCGGAGGTAATGAGCCGCACAGTGGCTACAATATCTGGTCTGTCAATGGGACTTTGCACAGTTTTAATCAGGGCCCGCAAGCCGGAGAACCGCCGATTAAGGGTTGGGAAGTTTACGACTGGGAACGGAAAATCGATGACCTTTACGTGAAAGCTTCCCAGGAGCTTGATGAGGCCAAGCGCCAGAAAATTTATGGGGAGACGCAGCAGATTATAGCAGAACAAGTGCCGTTTATCTATATGGTGAATCCGCTGACTTTTGAGGCGGTGCGCGATCGCGTTTCGGGAATTCGCTACAGTGCCCTCGGCGGTGCTTTCTGGAATTTGTACGATCTGAAAATAACAGAATAGTTATTAGTCAGAAAGGAAGCACTCAGCAGTTATTAGTCTGTAGATACTGTCTTGACCTGTCAAGGGGTAGCAGTCAAATAATTAGGATCGAAGGGCTTTTGGGACTTTAAAATCCCAAAAGCCAAATGCACCAATTTCCTCATCAGAGCGCCAATCACCTGCATTTTTACCTTTCCACGT
>NZ_JANMZH010000547.1:0-6494 GCF_031383065.1 Microcoleus sp. OTE_8_concoct_300
GCGATAACTTTCAATCGATTTTTAAGTTGTCTTAACTCGCGAATTTCTGCAATGGGTAGCGTTTTCCAATTAGCTGCTTTTTTTTCCACATCTTCGCACGACTCTTTGATGTTGTTCCAAAACCATTGTAGAATTAAGTTAGCATCGAGAACAGGATGACCGGAAATTACTCCGTGTTTTTCTATCGCCCCAGCCCGCAGCATCATTGAGGAAATTGTAAAAGACTCACCGCTACCTGGTTTTTTGCGATCGGCATCATCGGCTAGGCGATCGTAAATTGCGGTTGCTACTTCTGCCCATGTGCGATCGGGCAAACCTAAACCATTTTGACTTTTTCGAGCCTTAGCAGAGCAAACATCGGCTAATAATAGCCAGTTAAAGTCTTGTGGTTGCGCGGTTTTACCTGAAAATATGTTGTTTACCCAAATCAGTACAGATTCGGCATTTTGTTCGAGGATGCGATCGAGCGATATTGTCGCAGGAGATTGAGTCATAATTTATCTACTCCACATATTCTCTGCTCAAGGAGTTACTTGGATTTTTAGCAAAGACTTAAGATAAGTATAAATTAATTCTTTTTTCCAAAGTATATGTTCATAATCACTGGTCATAGGATGGATGGTAACATTGACCCCGTTTTCTTGAGATTGAAGTCGATTGAGTCTGTGCTGACATTTGATATAAGTATCTCGAGGTACATAAAATCTGACTTCACCTCCTCCATTTTCCCGAAGATAGTTAACATATTTCTTGGCTGCTGCCTTAATGCCATTAATGGAACTAGGTTTATAAGCTTTTGCATCACAAATTAAACGGTGAGATGTTAGATAAAAATCTGGTTTACAGTAATCTTTGCCATTCTCAAAATTAAGTTTAGGTTTGATTCGTAAACTTGACAGAAGATTTTCTGTATCATCAGAGTCTAACAGCATTTTTAATAAGACTAATTCTCCTTGATCGCCTTGTAGTTGTGTACTAGGTTTTTTTTGATAATAGTCACTGGCGGGATTTTGGGTTAAATCAGTGAGTCTTTCTGTCGCGTTGGGATTTTCATATAAAATCCAAGAATCACCCGGAAGGTTAGCGAGTTCGAGGGCTAGCCATGTGGGTACACCTGATGCAATAGCCGTTGTCAAATAATTCTCAGTTTGCGCCATCGCATTTTTAAAAACGACATCATTAACAGCCGTATTAGCTAGTTCAGCATAGCTAAAGATATTCTCCAGATTCTTTGCTCCATTTTTTGACAATTTCATCCATTACTGTACTTGTCTTACGCATTTGACGAGATAAGTCGGTAAGCTCTCGCTGGATACCTTTAAACTTCATACTTAGATCGCGTTTAGCAGTAGTATCTATACTTTTAGTGGAAGACTCTAACTGCTCAGTTTTTTCACGTAACTTGACCAACATTTCCTGAAACTCCTCAATCGTGGCTTCAACTGACATAACTTGTACCTCCAAGGGCTGTTTACAACTATTTATCTTTTATTTGTTAGCCTACCCCAAAGTGTATCAGATACAGGAAGGTTAGGTTTTGGTCTTTTGATTTCAGGAGTATTTACAAAGTTAACACCATTTTCATTCTGGATGACAGCCCTTCCCTGACCTCTGTTTCCAGATGGAATTCTAGCCGCCATAAAATTGCCTAAAAGATGCTCACTTGTTCCTTCCGAAACTCTGAATATCACTCTTTCATCGAGTTGTTCTATTACTTGAGGGTCAATTAAGTTAATCGGTCTTTGCGTACAGTAGATTAAATGAATTCCCAGAGAGCGACCTTGAGTAGCATATTCCTGTAAAGACCTTTCAGTATCCTCTCTCAGATCGCGATCCATATTCTCTATTCTAGCCGCTTCATCGACAATCACAAGAATTCGATGCTCTTCATAACCAAACTCTCTTAATTCTTTAATATCATCCACTCCTACTTCCTCATAGATTAAAGTTTTCCTTCTCTCAAATTCTTTGTCGTATATTTCCTTGAGAAAATCGGGATAATTATCTGGTTCTGTTTCTACATGAATGTTAACTCCTGCTTTTTTTAATAAAAGAAACTGTTTTTTGGGATCGAGTACATAAACTTGTCGTTGAGGTTCGGCGTAAAGAAATTGAAAAACCACCCAGAATAAAAAAATTGTCTTGCCAGAACCGTTGACACCAGCAACTAAACGATGGGCGATCGAACTCCAGTCAGAATACACGATGCTCCCATCATCAGTAAGACCAACTATATACTTATCTCCTTTGATTGTGTGACCGTATTTTCTAAATATATCCTCAGCATTTGGCTTAATTAACGGGGGTTGTTCTTGAGGAATACCGGCAACCGGAATTTTACCAGGAATAACTATGCGGAAAAATCCACTAATTTCTTCTAGCGTTGCATAGCGGTGTAAGGGTTTAAGGTCTTTGTTCTGGGCTAAAGGACTTTTACCATAGATATTAACATATTCAGTGATGGCGGAAGGTGACGAGCGCACAATTTCTCCTTTTGATGACGATGGCAAAGCTGCCTTATTAAGATCTGCGATATGAGATGTAAATGGCTTGAAATAATCATCAGTAGAGCTGTCACCTAATTCGTTATTACTGATTTTAGGTTTTATAGATTGTCTGATCGGCTTATCCTCAAAGTCACCCTGCCAGCCCTTCCGTTCTACAGCCTTAGAAATCTCTACATTTTCAGTGGATTTCAAACTTTTCAAGAACTTTTGAGTATCCATATCACGACTCACGATTTCAACACAGTCTTGTTCTCCGTGGCTTTGGGCTGCTGTTGCACTTCTTACTAATTCCATTAAAACAGGGCGGATGTTACTTCTGGTTTGGGCTAGTGCTTTGATACTGTACTTAAATAAGTTGCTAGGCAGATAGGTTGTTTGATAGTGCTGATAAATACTTAATGCTCTCTCAAAAAAGATATCTCGGCGATGACTTATGACCTGTTGCAGTTGAGGTATCATTTGAGTGAATGCTTTAGCTAACGTTGACCTATCTTCAGATTTTTGACACACTTGCAGGGTGATTTCTAGGAAAAATTTTTCATTTAATCGATTCAGAATATCACACACATCTAACATATTGTTATTTTTGTTAGCATCAAAAAAATCTGGCACATAGTAGTCTTGCGAGTAGAAAATTTCAGGCTTTAGAGCTTCTCCAATATGGTTTACCCACCCCAAGTCTTGACATTGATTTAACCCAGGCGATAGTTCAAAATTGTAAAAAACACTTAAACTTGAAATTTGAATAAAACTGATTATTTCTTCCTTAATTAGATTTAGTTCCTGATAATCATTGTGTGAATAATTGAATATCAAGTAAATTTTTAAACGTTCGTCTTTAGAGTTGTTCGGGTCATAAAAGTAACGGAGGGAAAGCGTTAAGCCATTGGTGTTGCCTAAGCTGAGGAAATGCTGCAAAAGTCCGCGCTGACTGTCTGCGATTGACTGACGAACTTGATTGCCGTATCGCTCAATATACTTTTGAGAGTTGAGGTTAGGTAGTTCTGGAATCAGAAAATACAGAGGAAAAATGTGCGTCATGTCAGTTTAATATATTTTTATATTGTATTATTTTTCTAATCTATAAGTCTTTTTATGATGAATTTCAGCATAAAATCTATTTCCAGAAGTAGATAAGACACCATCTGAAGGATTCCAGAAGGTAGTATACAAATTAGTGGAATAATTATTATATAAAGAACAGTACCAATTAGTCCACCTATAACCCCTACAAAATCATTAATTATTCCTGGCATACATCCAACTATGCAAGTAACAAGCTTGATACATAATATAAACCCTCCACCAAATAAACCTAGTGGTCCTAACATTATTCCCAATACAAAATCTTGCATCAAGCGAGGTGAATTTTGATAATATAAAACCATTGAGTTAATTATTAGAGTAGGATTTTTAATTGCATATAAAAACGTAGGATAAGAGATATAGGTAATTATTATGACAACTGACAAAAGTACACCACTTCTCAAGAATCTTCCTGTTTCTCTTATTTCGTTTTTAAAAGACTCAGCAGCCTTCAATCTTATCCTTGATTTAGAATCTTCTAAACTTTGAAAATGCTGTGACAGTAAAATATTGTACTCTTTTTGCTTGGAGGACAAAAAGCTTAAGACTTCTGTAGCATCTGCCTTGCAGCTAGAGATAGCATTCTGAAATATTCTCTCAATTTCTGTCTGATATTTCCTAGTAGATGTGATTTCTATCTCAATCTCTGCAAGGCTCGTAAAATTAAAAAAATTAATTTGTGGTAAGCGAAACTGAAAATCTAGGGCTGTGAGTATGTAACGGGAATTCTGATCTAACCTGTCTTGATGCTGCTTGAGCAGTGATACAGTTGCGTCTCTCACACTTTCTTCACGGTGTTGCAGAAACTCTACAAGACTTCGGATTTTTTTATCAATATTAGCAGCATAAATTGTGCCAATGCACTGAACAGCTTTAACTTGTTCTAGTAGATTATCTCTAGTATCTAGTATGAGTGAACCTCGGATAGCTTGTAGCAAAAATGGAACCGATGCTTCACCCAGTCGGACTACATTACTATTCCAGTCTCTTGAGATCACGGCTGCTTTAGCCCTAATGTCAGTTTTTAACCACGATCCTGCCTCGTTAATAGTTTTAGCAACAAGCCGTCGGAGGTCGATATCAGAATTACCCAAAAAAGGAATCAGAGCTTTTGATAATCTTTCTCTTGTTTCAGAATCCTGATAATCTCTATCTCTGAAAAGAGAGTCTGCTGAACGTAAACCAGCTTCGACAACAAACTTTTGTAAACCATAAGCTTGCGTCACCAATTCAAAACCTGCAACACCTAACCTAGTTAGAACATCGTCAACAATTTTTAGGGAATTAGCAGAAATTGATTGGAGTAACTGAAGCAAATGATTTTTCGGTGCGTACACCCAAAAATCAAGAAATTCTTTATATCGGATAGGATCGTTTAATAAGTACCTATCACTAAGACGTTTGAGATTTTCACTGATAATTTGCCTTTGAATATCCTCAACAGACTTGAACAAGAACCTAGCTGAAACTATCTGAGGATATTTCAATTGCTGAATTGTCCAAGCTGCTGACAAACGAGTGAGTTCGCTACCTGATTGAGCCTCTTGGGACAATTTTTCAAATATTCTTTGGCTATGACACTTATAATCGTCCGGGTTAGGTAGCTGATAAATTTTATCTAAAGGTTCGTCAAGTCCGTCAATATAATCGAGATTGGCAAGTTTTGTTCTGATGGTTTGATTGCCAATATACGCAAAGCTCTGAAGCCCCATCGTCAAGTAAAATTGATCTCTGTACTTCAACAATTCTTCGAGAGCTTTTAAAGGTGCATCCTGTCTTTGAGCTGTATTCACAAAAAGTTCGATTCTTTCCCCATCATCGCGACAGTGGGGAAACTGGTCAAAAAAGTCTTTTCCCTTCTGGATAGGCGGGAATTTGCCGCCGCCACTTCCTGGTGGTTGGATGCCTGAAAAATCACTCATAACTCTCTACAACGTGATAGTGTTTTGCAGCCACGCCTAAGCCTTGTAGCGCTAGAGCCCGCGTGGTTAGTGATGCTTGAGTTTCCCAGATATTGACGAAAAAAAGACCAGCGCGATCGGGATTGTTTTCGGCAAAATCGAAGAATGCTTGGATTTGTTCTCCTACATTCCTATAGCGATCGGGTAAATCGCCTCCGCCTGGGATGTTTGAAAGGTTACTCATGGGCTTAACTCAGATAGACGGGGAAGCGCATGGAGAAATTATAACTGTTGCGGTCGAGCTTGTACCAATTTTTTGAATGTTTGCGGCAGAGATTACATCCCCAGTCCCGCTTAACAACGGGGGGACAAAAATTTACAGGACTTAGCGACACCAAAGAAACCGGGTTTTTCACTTTAGTTAAAGGCTCAAATGCAGTATTCTCGTCAAAAAACCCGGTTTCTAACCACCCCTGCGTTTAGGACTAATTTAGAAATGTTCCAGCAGAGATTTCTCTTGTGCGTAAACCTTTCGCAGTGACTCCAGCCCGATCGCCCCCAACATCAATTTAATCACCCCCACCATTTCCCCCCACTCCAACAATTCAGAAACACAAACAGCTTTCTGAAATCTCGCCGCATAGAAATCCACCCAAAAATCCGGCGCGTGTCTCTCTTTCTGACTCGCCCAACGGCGCTTCCAATAACCAAAATCTAAACCAGAGGGCGATTCCACTCCCAAAACAGGCGGAAAGTCGGCATAACTGACAAACCGACTCATGCCTTTGGCGTGCACGTACAGGATATGCGCCCAGCACTCGAAGCGATATATTTGTTCTACCTTGATTTTCAGCAGCCGCGCGATCGCCTCTTTCGTCACAAACCGGCTCAATCTGTGTCTGGGGGTTGATTTTGGTCGAAAGCTTGCTAACATGGTTGATACATCCCACTTGATGGGAATTTTCAATGGTTGATACATCCCACTTGATGGGAATTTCAG
>NZ_JANMZH010000553.1:0-6521 GCF_031383065.1 Microcoleus sp. OTE_8_concoct_300
GCGATAACTTTCAATCGATTTTTAAGTTGTCTTAACTCGCGAATTTCTGCAATGGGTAGCGTTTTCCAATTAGCTGCTTTTTTTTCCACATCTTCGCACGACTCTTTGATGTTGTTCCAAAACCATTGTAGAATTAAGTTAACATCGAGAACAGGATGACCGGAAATTACTCCGTGTTTTTCTATCGCCCCAGCCCGCAACATCATTGAGGAAATCCTAAAAGACTCGCCGCTACCTGGTTTTTTGCGATCGGCATCATCGGCCTTGCGATCGTAAATTGCGGTTGCTACTTCTGCCCATGTGCGATCGGGCAAACCTGAACCATTTTGACTTTTTCGAGCCTTAGCAGAGCAAACATCGGCTAATAATAGCCAGTTAAAGTCTTGTGGTTGGGCGGTTTTACCGGAAAATATGTTGTTTACCCAAATCAGTACAGATTCGGCATTTTGTTCGAGGATGCGATCGAGCGATATTGTCGCAGGAGATTGAGTCATAATTTATCTACTCTACATATTCTATTCTCAATGAGTTATTTGGACTTTTAGCAAAGACTTAAGATAAGTATAAACTAATTCTCTTTTCCAGAGGATTGATTCATAATCAATTGTCATAGGATGGATGGTAACATTCACCCCGCTTTCTTGATATTGAAGTCGATTTAGTTTATCCTGAGATTTGACATAAGTATCTCTAGGCACATAAAATCTGACTTCACCTCCTCCATTTTCTTGAAGATAGTTAACATATTTATTAGCTGCTTTTTTGATAGAGTTAAGCGAACTAGGTTTATAGGCTTTGGCATCACAAATTACACGCTGAGATTTGAGATAAAAATCTGGTTTACAGTAGTCTTTGCCATTCTTAAAGTAAAAGGTAGGTTTAATTTGCAAACTTGACTGAACATTTTCTATATCATCAGAGTCTAAGAGCATTTTTAATAAGACTAATTCCCCTTGATCGCCTTGTAGTTGTTTACTCGGTTTTTTTTGATAATAGTCACTCGCGGGATTTTGGGTTAAATCTGTGAGTCTTTCTGCTGCGTTGGAATTTTCATATAAAATCCAAGAGTCACCCGGAATGTTAGCGAGTTCGAGGGCTAACCATACAGGCACACCTGATGCAATCGCTGTTGTTAAATAATTCTCAGTTTGCGCCATCGCATTTTGAAAAACGGCATCATTCACAGCCGTATTTGCTAATTGATTTTTGGGAGAAATGATTGAAGGTGAAAAACTTTGATTCCCAATCATCGCCTGAATCAATTCTATCTGATTCTGACTTTTTTTCAAGCGGCTCATTCCCTCAAAACAGATTTCCAGAATCTCTAAAATCTCTCGCCTTAGCTCGTAAACACCACAATCATGTAAATATTTAGCACGACTTTGCGCCTCAGCCAAGCTATCAAGAACTTGACTGAGCATTGACTGAAGCACATCGCACTCTTGCTTAATTCCCATTATCTCCCTAACGTTTTTTGGATGTCCTCAGCTTCTCCAATAGCATCATTGAGAGTTTTGATACCATCAGCACACATATCAAAAAGCGTTTTCATTAAAGCAGGCGATTCTGAGATAGATGTATCAGGAATTTTTCCAGCTAATGCTTTGGTGTCTTCCACCAATTCCATGACTTTATCCATCGTTGCCTGAAAGTCTTCTATTTGATCTAGTAATGCCATGATCTCACTCCAAAAACGCTTAATACTATTCTAAACTAATGCACCTAATTTTCCCATATTTCATCAGGAACTAAGGGAGTAGCAACAATTTTTAATTCGGCTTCTAATCCTCTGTAAACAGCTCTACCTCTAGGTTCTACAGGTAAACTTGCAGCTATATCATCGTCAAGTAATCTCTGACTAGCAGCGGGTTGGACTCGGAAAATAAGTCTTTCATCCATATTATCTGATATCTGGCTCGGAATGACTTCGGGTGTCGGTCGCTGGCTACAGTAAATAATGTGAATTCCAGTTACACGAGCTTGTGCTGCTAATCCCATCAAATTTTTTTCTATCGATTCCCTTGTTTTCCTTTCGGCATTTTGGATGTAAAATGCTTCATCAATAATTAAGACAATGCGGTGCTTTTTGATGTCATGCTTTTCTTTAAGATCCGTTAAACTTCTTACCCGCTTCTCGCGCATTAACTCTCGCCGGGTTTCGTGTTCCTTCCACAATTCATTTAACAGATTAGCACATTGATCTAGTTCTGTTACCATCTCTAGGCTAGGCTGTTGGTCTACAATTAGTTGGTAGTGCATACCTGCTTGAAAATCAGCGATGTAAATCTTCCTTTCAGGATTAGCATACAAGAATTGATAGATAACAGATGTGATAAAATTGGTTTTTCCAGAACCTGGTACACCTGCAACGATGCGGTGAGGAATTTTGGAAAAATCCGAAATGGAAGGTTTTCCCTTTTGGTCGATTCCCACAATATATCTATCTTCTGTAATTAGATGACTGTGTTCTTTAATAAGATTTTCTATAGTTAAAAAATCAGGAAACATATTTACGTTCTCCTCAACGAAAGTATTAGTCTCAACCTTGGAAACAGCTATGCGGAAAAATCCAGTGATTTCTTGAGCACTGGCCAACCGATGCAATGGTTTCAAATCAACTATCCGAGAAGGTGGCGGAGTTGATGACAACTTCGCTAAAGCTGAACCGCCTAAGACTGCATCATAGGGTTTTGGTAGACTTTGATTGGGTTCCGAATTGATGCCACCTGTCAACAATGGTGCGTTGGGAACACTGAATGATGGTTTATCTGGGAGATTTGGAGAAGAGTTACTGAATTTTCCTAACCCTTTTTTGGGTGGTTCTATGGCATTTTTAATTAACATTTGACCAAGGTCTTTTTGCCACCCTTCCCACTCAATGGCGGTGGAAATTTCTACTTTTTTTGTCGCTTCCAAGCTTTCCGAAAATGCGGGGTTGCTTTTGTTGACTTTGACAATTCGGGGTTGTTTTCCGTGAGGGGTTTCTTTGGTGGCGTGCTCGATGAGGGTACTGAGGACTACGGAAGCATCGCCCCAATTTTCTGCTAAGGCTTTGATACTATATTGGAATAAGTCACTGCTGGGATATAATTGTTGGTATTTTTGATAGAGTGCTAATGTCACAGATAGAAGGTTGTCTTTTGTGCCGCTGGCGTTGACTTTTTCTAATTGAGCGAGCATTTGGTTGATGGCATTTACCCAGGATTTTTGATTGGGGTTGTCATGGGTTTGCAGGGTGATTTCTAAAATTAGTTTGCTGTTTAAGCGGTGGATGACATCGCAGACTGCTGACATATCATTGGTGGGATTGGCCTCGAAGAAGTGAGGTAGGTAGTAATTTTGGGGTTCGATTAATTCCTCATGTTTGAGAATTTCGCCAATAATTTGCACCCAGTCTAAGTTTTGGCAGATGCTAAGGTTGGGTTGAGGGGTGAGGGTGAAGAATTCGCTTATTTTGCCTTTGGTGAGGAGGCTAAGGATTTGTTGGGAATTTTCTTCGGTTTGGGTATTGTGGGGGTGATTGATTAGGAAATATGTTTTGAGTTTGGGGGAATTATCGGGGTCATAGATGTAGCGGAGGGAAATTGTTAGGTTGGTACCGAGGCGGCTAATTGAGGTTATTAGCTGTTGTTGGGTTTGTTGGAGGTTTTTACGGAGTTCAGTTTTGCTGGCTTTCTGAGTAGTCTGCTTAGGATTAATCTGTAAGCACAGAAGATATGATTGATTACTTATTCTTTCCATTGAGTATTTAACTTGTCTATAAGAGACTGTATACGTTTAATTATTTTTATACCTTTGGCTTCCGACAAAACCAAATGGAATACTATTATTACTATTAATAGTATACTAAACCCTTCCCATCTATAAACAGACGTAACAAAAAAAAGTAGGGATAAGTATAACATAATTAAAGCTATTCCGGCTATTATTGTTTTAGGATAATTACGAATTTCAAAGTATAAAACATCAAATATCAATCCTAGGAACATAATTATTATTATTGGCACGAAAATTGGCGATAAAACTATTGTCGCAAAGGATATACTAACTAAATCATTCAATGATAATGATTTTGATAATTTAGTATCATTATCTATTTTTTCTTGTGCTGTCAATAATTGCATTAAATAAAATTTAATCGATCTCAAATCCTTTTGGATTTTATAGCTTTGGTTGTAAGTATGCGATTCTGTACTAAAACGTACAAATGTTGCTTCAAGAACACAAATTTTTTCAGGAATAGGAAGAAGACTAATATTACCCTTTATACCCCACATACTATGTAAGTTACCCATCTTATCAATAATTTCATTAATCAAATCTTGATTAGATTGAACTTTTCTATGCTCTGATTTCGTTTCTGAAATTTGATTTCTTAAAACTTGTATCAAACTTTCAATAGCTGACAGGTATTCATCCTGCTTATTTTCCAAAAATTGTTTCAACACTGAACCAGATCGCCCGTATCGTCGCGCTAGTGATTCCGATGCTGCTATAGCACTTGTAAATCTTGCTGAAATTTCCTTATGATCCTGACTTGCTGATGAAATATAATTTTCCATCTGTGAAATTGTTAAATCTTTGGGTTCAGGTTGATTTAAGCGATACTTAAAAATTAGCGCATCCAAGACTGTATCAGCATCAGAATCTACTCTAGCTAACTCCTGCTTGTATGGAGTTAACAGCCTCACCGCAGCATTCCGCAACTCTGTCTTTTTCAACAACAACTGGCTCAAAACTTTCAGCTTTCTGCTTAAATCTCTGCCTGTATCAATAATCTCTACCGCAGCTATTATCAATGATGCTTCATTGTTGGGATTATGTAAAAATTCTTCCAAAAGCCCATAAAGATATTCCTCAATCTCAGCAGAGCGTTTAAATAATGACTGAGCTTGGCGCAGCACCACTTCTTGCAATTTTGGATTTTTCTCTTCCAACAACAACTTGCTCAAAGTTTTCAGCCTTCTGTTTAAATCACTTGCTGTATGGATAATCTTCGCAGCATGAATTCTCAATGATATTTCCTGGTTGGAGTTATACAAAAAATCTTCCAAAAACGGATAGAGAAAATTCTCAATCTCAGCAGATTCTTCAAAAATAGGCCCAGCTTGAAGTAGCGCCTCAGCCTGTACCAGTAGATTGGATGATCTCAATCCTAAATACACCCCTCGCCCTTGTAACTCACTAATGACATCTTTTACTAACTCTTGATAATTCGGAGAGTGATCGTTACCAGCGAATAACTCCTCAACGGGCCCGTACACCCAAAATTCTAGGTTTCTCTCATATTCTGCCGTTGTTTCCCCTCTGGTGTTTAGGCGCTGAATCCTGTTAATTTCCACCAGCTTACGATCTCGAATTTCCCGACGAATGCGATCGAGAGGTTCAGTGAAACCGCCCCCTTCTAAATGTTGTAAATCCCTCAGAGAATATCCAATGTCTTCCAGGGCCTTCGCCGCCGCCCATCGAGTCAAATCGCTGCTAACTTCCCCTTTTCCCTTGACTTCCTTCGCGATATCTTTAAGCACTTCCCAGTCAGCTAGAGCCTGCTTGACGTGACCGTGTTGTGCTGCACGCCCCAAACCTTGCAGCGCCAGAGCCCGCGTCGTTAGCGATCCTTGAGTTTCCCAGATGTTGGCGAAGAAAGGAACAGCCCGATCGGGATTTTTGTCTGCCAAATCAAAAAAATCCTGGATTTGTTCTCCTACATTCCGATAGCGATCGGGTAAATCGCCTCCGCCTGGGATGTTTGAAAGGTTACTCATGGGCTTAACTCACATAGAGGGGGAAGCGCATGGAGAAATTATAACTGTTGCGGTCGAGCTTGTACCAATTTTTTGAATGTTTGCTGCAGAGATTACATCCCCAGCCCGGCTTAACAACGGGGGGACAAAAATTTACAGGACTTACGCACACCAAAGAAACCGGGTTTTTCACTTTAGTTAAAGGCTCAAATGCAGTATTCTCGTCAAAAAACCCGGTTTCTAACCACCCCTGCGTCTAGGACTAATTTAGAAATGTTCCAGCAGAGATTTCTCTTGTGCATAAACCTTTCGCAGCGACTCCAGCCCGATCGCACTTAACATCAATTTAATCGCCCCCACCATTTCCCCCCACTCCAACAATTCAGAAACAGAAACAGCTTTGTGAAATCTATCCGCATAAAAATCCACCCAAAAATCCGGCGCGTGTCTCTCTTTCTGACTCGCTATCCGGCGCTTCCAATAACCAAAATCTAAACCAGAGGGCGATTCCACTCCCAAAACTGGCGGAAAGTCCGCATAACTGACAAACCGACTCATGCCTTTGGCGTGCACGTACAGGATATGCGCCCAGCACTCGAAGCGATATATTTGTTCTACCTTGATTTTCAGCAGCCTCGCGATCGCCTCTTTCGTCACAAACCGGCTCAATCTGTGTCTGGGGGTTGATTTTGGTCGAAAGCTTGCTAACATGGTTGATACATCCCACTTGATGGGAATTTTCAATGGTTGATACATCCCACTTGATGGGAATTTCAG
>NZ_JANMZH010000561.1:0-3104 GCF_031383065.1 Microcoleus sp. OTE_8_concoct_300
GATATTTTAGGGATTCATCCTCAAGTTTTTAGCTCGGTTTGATTCACCACTACAGGATTTATTGAGACAACAGGTATCTTGTTGCCTAAGTCTGGCAATTGGCTAGCTCAAAAGATGGTTTCAACTTTCGTGAATACTTGAGGCTAAATTACTTTGAAGCTGCTTTTAGCTCGATCGCTCACTTCATTATTAACTTACCATATTTCTTGATATATTTCAAGCGATTTAGCGCTATTTTTAAGCAAACAATTGTTAAGGTAAAAATGATGACTTAGGACTTATAACCTCTGGCTATTTATCTACCTATAGAGGGATGCAAATAGCGGAAACTGGGCTGATTATTAGTTAGATTGAAAGGGCGGGAGCAAGCGATAAGTACCGCTTTCAATCAGAATAAATATTCCCAAGCCAATTAATACAAAAGGGACAACAGCCTGAGTATAGCGAGTCAAAATAGGGGCGATCGCCCTGTGGCTAGTTAACCAGTAAGCGGCATAAGACCAAACACCTACCATCACCGAGAAAACCGCCAAAATCACCACCAAGCTCGGCAAATCGCTGCTAGCAAACAGTGGCAAATAAATGCCGATGTTGTCTCCCCCGTTGGCCACTGTTACCGCAGCTACATTCAAAGTTTGGGGATTGAAAAGATTTGCTAATTTTGACACAGCAGATGAGTTAGATTGACGGTTAAATTCGCCCGATACCGCTTGTACGTCATTTTCCTCATTTTCTCTGTTGACTAAGTGACTGATGCCGATCGCGATCGGAACCAAACCCAGCAAGCCAATCCAAGCTTTCGGCACAATTAAACCGCCAAAAAAACCCGGCAAACTAGCAGCGATGAGTGCTGCAAATCCGAGGTACTTACCCACAAAGATATGCTGGGGGCGGAAAGTATCATTTACTTGGGCGAAGAACAGCATCGAAAGCACCATATCGTCGATATTGGTTGCGGCAAAAGATGTAATCCCGGCAATAATCGCTGCTGCAATCCAATTCATGTGCTGTCCCTTCAATTTTTCTAGACTTCTGTTCCCCTGGCGTTACCTCTGCTAATAGTTATCAAACAGAAAGCGCAACCCAGTAAAGATATTATACTTAAAGTTGGGCTTGCCAGAGTGCCGCTTTTAACCAGAATCGCCATTCCCAATCCGATTAAAACAAAAGGCACAAGCTGATTGCCGTAGCGAGTCAAAGTATCCGCGATCGCCCGCATCTGAATTAACCGATAAGCAGCGTAGCACCAAACGCCTACCATCGCGAAGAATACAGCGAGAATCACCGCCAAACTTTCTAAAGTATTGCTAGCAAAAAGCGGCACATATATCCCGATATTGTCGCCCCCATTTGCCACCGTCACCGCTGCTACGCTGTAAGTTTGAGGAGACAGAAAACTGCTAAAAAAAGATTTCTCAGATTGCTCTAATTCTGCCTCAGCTTCCGAATCGTCAGTTTCTGGATTCAGCAACCGGCTAAGCCCGATCGCAATTGGCAGCAAACCCAGCATTCCGATCCAATCTGGCGGAAAGATTAAGCGGCCAAAAAACCCCGGAAGGCTAGCAAAAACCAGTGCAGTAAAGCCCAGAAACTGACCGAAGACAATATGCCTGCGCCGAAATACTGCATTCACCTGCGAGAAAAACAGCAGCAGAATCAGAATATCGTCAAGGTTTGTAGCCGTAAAAGCCGTCATACCCGTAGAAATTGCTGTTAGTAATTCATTCATTTCTGTGTCTCCTCAGATTTTTTATTTCGTTGTACTCGCTGGGATCGTATCTTCGGAACGGGCAAGATGCCCGTTCCACAAAAATTAAATTTTATTGTGGGCTGTTGAGCCCAGCAACGCCCTTGAAATACTTATTGACAATCCTGCAATATCTCAGTAAAAAGCCCGTTGCTAAAAACTCTTCGTTCTGACTGCGAACAGGTAACTGCTAATCAAAAACCATCACTGTCAAAGGGGAATGCTTTGAATCGAACACCGCCGTAAATTGGATTTTCTGACTCGAATTTGGCATGAATTGCGTCAATACCCTGCTCCATCGAACCCACAAGTCCAGGATAGCGCCGCCGCTGCAAGAAAAACCACCCGCAAGTAACCACCAAGTACATCAAGAACAAGTAAGGAAACGCATCGTAAGGAGCTTCGGGAACTGGGAACATAGTGCTGCCTGGAATGCCCACGCTGCCCGCAATCGGAATCATCATAAATGCGATCGCCACCGCCGAGAATAGCACATCTCGCACGCGCAATTTACGAATTTTGTGCAGGTAAACCGGAGCTGCGATCGAAATCAAGATGTATACCGTTAAAAATCCGTAGCTGCAAATGGCCCCCAAATAACCCATACAATCGAACAGTTTGATGTTAAACATAGACATCACAGCAGGAACCAAAAATGTCATAAATGTACACATCGTTACTGCAACGTGGGGAGTTCTATTAGATGAATGCGCTACACCTAATGAAGAGTGAAACAAACCGTGGCGCGCCATCATAAAAAACACTCTCGCCGCTGGATTGATGCTGCCGAGGACGCAAGCAAAAAAGCTAAATAAAGCGCCTAAAGCCACTAACTCTCCCAGCCAGCCCATCCCGACTTGTTGCGCTAGAAAAGTCAGAGGTTCTTCACTATTAGTAATAGAAACTCCCGTACCGCTAAAACCCAAAACCTCAATATAGGTCATCAGAACGAAGAATAAGCCTGCCATGACAGCACTGCCCATGACAGCCCTGGGGATATTTTTTAAGGGTTTTTTCGCTTCGTCGCCCAGAGATGTAGCGCTTTCAAAACCCGAGAAACCAAACATGACTAATACAAGTCCCGTCGCTATGCTGCCGGGAGTTACGCCTTCCAAAGTTAATTGGGACATATCCAGGGCAAAACCTTTGTGCGCCCAGATGATGATTCCCAAGATAAAAATCGCTGCCACTGATACCCCCTCCAGCCACAGCATCGCCATAGCTGAGAGTTGGATATCTTTATAACCTGCATACCAAGCAACGCCGGCCCCGATCGCTAACAGCGTAATCGGTGACGGATGGATGCCTAAATGACCGATGAAAGTACCCGTAAAGTTGGCAAAACCACACAAAACGG
>NZ_JANMZH010000589.1:0-15285 GCF_031383065.1 Microcoleus sp. OTE_8_concoct_300
TGAAACGATAATCCAGACTAGAATTGAACCAAGAGATCGGAGCGCGATCGCTGATCGTCTCAAAATTTGTGAAGTCTACATGAGTCAGGGTGATTGGAAAGCAGCCCTCAAGGATTTACGCGAGATTTTACAACTTGACAAAAATAATAGTAAATGTCACGCCATGCTCGGTGTGGTTTATAAAAACATTAACCAGCCTCAAATGGCAAAAGTTAGCCTAATGCGATCGCTTCAGATTAACCCTCAAGAGCCATTAGCCTTGAAGCACATCAAGGATCTCAGCAATCCTAATTCTGCTCAAAGCACAACTAAAAAATTGCCTAAGCTAGATTCTCAGAAAAAGCCACCCATTACCCCACCCCAAAAACGCGGCTGGCTATCTAATCTTTTAGGATGGTCTGACGAAAAATAAAAAAGCCACAGCAAAAAATATCTTTTACTATGGCTTTTTTATTTAAAACGGGTTCGACGGGGCTCGAACCCGCAACTTCCGCCGTGACAGGGCGGTGCTCTAACCAATTGAACTACTGTCCCTCATTTTGCCGTTTTTTCAGGCACAATTTCTATTATGCCTATAACTTCACCTTTTGTCAAGAGGTTTTTTGAACTTTTATTTGGAAGCCCAAAATTTGAGTCTCTTGCAGGGGACTGAAGTTGTTGTCACTCACCAAAATCAGACCTCTGCTAGCATCCGCCAGGGCGGGGCCAAATGTCAACCCCTCAATGTTGTCTAGGGGAATTTTCAGGGTTTCCAAATCCAGCAGCAGGCGTTTTTGAGCGGGAGAAACCTCGCTGATACGGCTTTTGAGGCTTTCGAGTCCTTCTATACGATCGCCCTTTTCCAGAGAAATCTCAAAAATTCTGATAGTTGTGCCGGTTTCCAGCGAGAAAGCACGCTCTAAACTCAGCAAGCGGTTATCGTCGATCGCCAACAAATCCACTAAACCGTTGCTAGTTAATTTTCCCACAGGATTCGCACCAGCGGGTAGCGGTTCGGTGATGTAGAGAAACGATGCTTCTGGATTGCCGCTCACCGCATCGTAGCGCAAAATCCGGCACGGGCTCCCGGTTTCCAGGGAAGCTACGGCGCCATCTTGAACCAAGGCGTTTTCGGTAGCTGTAAATAGGTATTTGCGATCGGGCGTTAAAGTTAAACTTTCAAATGATAGATTGTTGCGGATGCCTTTAGTGCCCTTGTCGTCGGGCAAAAATAGGTCAGGAATTGGCAGCGTTTTCAGCAGTTTACCATCCAGGGAGAACTCTTTGATAAAAGGATTGGTTTGGCGATCGACATCTCCCTCAGAAGAAACAAACACGCTATTGCCAGTAAAAGCTATCCCTTCCGGATCTAAACTTAATTCAGGAAAACCTTTGCCGTTTTCATCTAATAAAGTAGTGACACCAGTAAAAGTAATTTGCTCTTTTTCCAGTTTACCAGATTGCCAGTTAATTTTGAGAGAATAGAAGCGCGCCGGAGCCTTGCTGCTGCGGTCATCAGAAATGGCATAATAAACTTGTTTCTCGGCATCATAAGTAATGCCCGAAAGCCCGCCAATTTCCGTCCCCTGAAACGGAGAACCTGTAGGAAATATTGCTCTGCCGATAAAATCTATTTTCGTAACAGCGAAAGATTGAGCTGACTGGTTTACCCAAATAGCAACACTTGCTGCCATCAAAAAACAGACAATAAATATAGTTGCTTTTCCTAACTTTCGCATTTTACCAATAAATACATTATTACCTATCTTCCTCTTCCCTTTCTTCCTTCGCGCCCTTTGCGCCTTCGCGGTTCATTAAATCAAAAAATCACGGCTCATGATTCAGCAAAAAATTGGTCAACCAATCTTTAACCACATAAGTAGCACGACAGTCATCCTCATTGTAGCGGACGATCGCCTCCAAGAGCGATCGATCGCCAGTTTTGAGCCAATCGTCGTACCAGCAGACGCACTGAGCACCATTAGCCTTAGCATCTCGCCAGTCAAAACCCAGCCAGCGGGCAATTGGTTTAAGTGCGTAACTTTCCACCGGCATAATCGCCTTTTGCGTCACTTGTTTGTGAATATCTACAAACCGTTTCAGCACGGGTTTCCACAAATAAGCTGGAGTATTGTAAAGTTTAGCCAGTCGTTTAAAAGTCTTGACTTCATAGTCGCAAAAATGGAAAATCGGAGCAATGGGATAAGCCCACATTAATTCTAAAAATTGCTGCCAGATAGCACCTTCCTCTGCTGCTGATTCTGCTAAAAAACCGTGGAATTTTTCCGTATTGTTGTACCTGTCAACAACTAAGACTCCGTGGAGGTAATCCAAGTTTAACTCTGGTTCCGCTTCAATGTCAAAGTAGAGTTCGATTGGGGCGATCGGCAAAAAGACAGATTGGGAATAGGGAATTGGTTTCTTGCGGAGAATTGGCGCAGGTATAGAAGATGTCGCAGGTTTATTTTCTCTAATTTTTACTTTCTCAACTGCGATGTCATTCAAGATATTCTCTACAATATCTGGTACTATTTCAGATGAGTTAAGTTCTTCTGAATTCTCACTTCTACCTTCTTCTCGATCGTTAATCCGTGTATCCGTGTCAAAATCCGTATCGTGCCTTCCTTCTTCCGACTTCCCTCGGACGACGGACATCGGACTGACATCCGTTACATCCGTTACATCCGTTATAGAATCCGTTGCCGAACTTCCTTCTTCCCGCAACAGCGGTTGATTTAGCAAATGCGATTGAGCTTGCTGCACCACATCAAAAGCAACTCTGTCGGGGAATTCTGGATACTCAGCAAGCAGTGCGGAACTAGCATTAGCGAGAGCTTCAACATCAGTAATTTCGAGAGTTTTTAGTCTAGCATAGCGACTGGCAGTAACTCCCGGCAATAAGGAAAGATGTTTAATAGATTCGGCTTCGGCATGACAGATAGTATACCAACCGCAAAGATTGCACTTTTGCCGGGAAATGAACACCTCTGGTTTATCCCGATTTTCTATCATCTGAATGCAGTTGTCTAAAATCTCGAACATCTGAGGAGTTCGCTGACCGAGATTCACCGCCCACAGCCCTTTTTTTCGCAGCATCAGCCACGCAGTCTCTGGCATTGTTTCCTGCACGGAAGATAAAACTTGGGCGTGAAAAGCTGCGATAATTTGATACTCTTGTTTTGGTCGCTTGCTAAGCCAAATATCCGCAGTAGTATAACTCCAATCGCCAAATTTTGATTGTCCCGGCTGTTTGATTAATAAATGGGGGCGGCTGATTAGGGTAATGTTTGAAGAGGGAAGATTGGAGGATGAAAGATGAAGGGGAGTTTCGGGTATTTCGCCCATTTCTGGGAAATATTGACAGTCAATTCCTACCAGAGAAGTTGTTGCGCCGTTGGTTTTGCCGAATTCGCCCTGGATCAGAACTCCTCGGTAAATGCGATCGACCCCTTGCTGCATTAAACTCAATGTAGCGGCCGCGCCGGCTTCCCAATCCCCTCTAGGATAATAGGGTTGTTGGTAAGTCTCGTGTTCCAAAGCTTGCTGCTGGTATGTGGCGCTGTCGCGCATCAGTTTCAGCAGAAAGTCGCTGGGGGGGTCTTGTTGTTTCCAGTCTCCGCAGGTGTCTAAAAATGCTCGGAGATGGCACCGCTGATAGGAAAGTAGTAGTTTGTCAGTTATTAACATTTAGTATTCGCAAGGCATAGAATAAGTAGAAGGAAAGCACGACAGGGATTTTGACAGGGATACACGGATTGATTATTTAGCTTGAGGCAAAAGTCAAAGGATATAAAATTCACGCCATCAGTTATTCAATATTAACGCTATCAATAATTCCCCAGAAAAAATGACAAAGGACAATCACCGGCAACAATTCCCTGCTTTGGCCAATAAAGCTTATTTTAACTACGGCGGACAAGGGCCGCTGCCTGAGCCTGCTTTAGACGCGATTTATCAGGCTTACAAACGGGTGCAGCTTGGGGGGCCGTTTTCCGCGGAGGTGGGGGCTTGGGTGGTTCAGGAGGCGATGCTGACGCGACGTGCGATCGCATCTGAGTTGACGGTACCTCCTGAAACCATCGCCTTGACTGAAGATGTCACCGTGGGCTGCAATATTGCGCTGTGGGGCATTGACTGGAAAGCGGGCGACCATTTGCTGCTTTCTGACTGCGAACACCACGGCATTGTAGCTAGTGTAATGGAACTTCAGCGCCGTTTCAACATTGAGGTTTCGATTTGTCCGTTGGCGGCAACTTTGAATGAGGGCGATCCGGTGGCGGTGATTGCTGATAATTTGCGGCCCAATACTCGCTTGTTGGTTATCAGTCACATTTTGTGGAATACTGGCCAAGTTTTGCCTCTGGCTGAGATTGTGAAAGTGTGTCATGAACCCCCCCTAACCCCCCCTTGCCAAGGGGGGGGACAAGAGGAGTTTTCCCTGGTTCAAGGGGATGGGCAAGAGGATTTGTCTCTGATTCAAGGGGGGAGACAAGAGGAATTGCCTGCAAAGAAGCACAAAGTTAGAGTATTAGTTGATGCGGCTCAATCTGTGGGGGTTTTGCCTTTAAATTTGATTGAATCGGGGGTTGATTTTTATGCTTTTACTGGTCATAAATGGTGGTGCGGCCCGGAAGGTTTGGGGGGGCTTTATGTGAGTGCGGAAGCTTTGGCAGATTTGCATCCGGTGTTTATCGGTTGGCGGGGAATTGTGACGGATGCTAATGCTAAAGTGCTTGGCTGGAAGTCTGGATCGCAGCGCTATGAAATTGCGACTTCGGCTTATCCTTTGTATGCGGGTTTGCGGAGCGCGATCGCCCTGCAACATGAATGGGGTACGATCGAGGAAAGGTATGCAGAAATTTGCCGTTTGAGTAAGTATCTCTGGGAGCGTTTGTCGGAACTTCCCGATGTGGAATGTTTGCGGACTTCGGCACCGGAAGCTGGTTTGGTTTCGTTTCGATTAACTAATGGGATGCCGCACAAAAAGCTGGTCGATTTGTTGGAGAAACAGGGAATTATGGTAAGGACTATTCTTAATCCTGATTGTGTGCGGGCTTGTGTTCACTATTTTACAACTGAGGCGGAGATTGATAAGTTGGTTGGGGCGATCGCAACTCAAGTAGTATAGGCCGGGCGAGTTTATTTATAGTCTTGGACGCACGGGTAATCAGAAACCGGGTTTTTGCAAGAATACTTGGTTACAGCTACAGAAACGGCCAAAAACCCGGTTTCTTTGGTCGGAGTGCGTAAGTCGCGTTACATTTAGTTAAACAAGGAGAAAGTTCTGTCAACAAACAGCGAGTATTACATACCAGAATTCTCTCTGACACAACAAACAATAAAGGGAGAGGATATCCCCTTACCAGATCCGCTAGCAGAAGGAAGACCCCATACAACACTTGGAAGAAGAGATGGAAGTAATAATATTTGTTACCGCCAGTCAGCAACCTTTCCTTCATCAACTTGGCCGAAAGCTAATGGCTATAATGTGCCTTGGGGTAGAGTCGATTGGACGGATCACGATCGCCCATCCGATCATCCCAACCCCCATATCCACGAATTCCGCTACAATTGGGAACAGAAAAGATGGGAATCTGGATTGCAACAATTTTGGTGGTATCGCAGAGATGTTGATTAACTAAAGGAGAAATTATGGATGCCTGTTTTGAAATATTGCTTTCTACAAGACAGACTCTTGAGTATTTAGAATGTCATCAGGAAACTTTTACTTGGGGTGATGTAGAATATCCCCAAGGTGAAAAGTATTACCTTTGGGGCAAATATATAAAATTAGTTGAGCGAGAAATTACGCCCCATATAATCAAGCGCTTACCCCCCGCTTATGGAAGTATGCAATGGCTGAATTTTTTGGTGCAAGGGAAAGGATTAGACTTGTTAGAATACGAGGTGAATGGTTCAGAAATAGATTGGGAAGGCAAAGGTTTTGATGAATTTCTCAAGTTAATTCTGACTGAGCAACCTCAATGGATTGTGATATTTGAATGGCACTGCGATCGCATAGATAGTCTATATCAACAGAATGTTAGTGAGTGCATCGATCGGATTAAAAATAACTTGAAATGGGACAATAATAGAGAGGGATTTCTCATACTATCTTTACCAGAAAATGAGGTTGGCTCATCTGCGATCGCTGGCGAACTTTCTGAACAAGATCAATTAGTTTTTGCTGCCACCACTCATCGGTAATCTCAATGTCTAAATAAACGATTTGTCTACAGTATAGCAACTAAGAAAAAGGTTGACGTGTTGGTTTATCGTCGGCCGTTGCTCCGAAGCCGCGACTTTAGTCGTTGGGCTGAAAATATCGATTTTTAACATACTGTTTCATAACTGGATTGAGACTAAAAAATGTTGTTTTACCCTGCTCTTCCGCATCCAGAAATGATCGCATCCCCAATGATTGCATAGCATTTAATAAGTCTGATGTCGATAACTGTACTGTCTTGAAAATTGGCGGCAAAGAAACGGGTTCATTTTCCTTAGCAAGCTGAATCATTATTGCCAGTTCCTGCTGCGTTAGACGCTGGAATTGTTGGTCTAATTGTGCTTGCAGAGATTCGCTTAAAACCACGCCGTCGCATTGCAAAAACTCGGAGACACTACCACCAAACAAGTCTTGTACGATCGTGGTGGTTAACTCTAACCAGAGAGGATTTCCTTGATAAGTATTAATCAAAGTTTCCCAAGCATCCTCATCAGATAAGTTCTGCTGTTTCAGAATATCTTTGGCTGCGATTCCTAAGCTACCCAAAACTAAGGAATGCACGTAGTTATTTACTCTTTCTAATTTAGCAATTTCTCTCGTTTTTTCCCAACTAATCAAGATCGAGCAACTGTGGTGACAAACTTCGGCAATTAGTTTAAAAAATAGCTGATAATCTTCATATCCAGTTTTATATTGTCCCGCCAGTTGTCCGCTGCTAAAAAGCATCTGTACGTCATCCAGGATAATCAGACAGCGATACTTCCGCAGGTTGTCGAGGAGTTGGGGAATTTGGGCTTCGATGTTTTGGGGGATGTCTGTTTTGTCGGAGAAGATTTGCAGGAGATTGATGAGAGTTGAATTGAGGGTGGGGGAAAAGCGGAGACTGCGATAAATTACGTAATCAAAATTAGTTTGGATTTGTTCTATGAGTCGGACTACAAGGATTGTTTTGCCTATTCCGCTGATTCCTAGGAGTGCGATGAGGCGAGTGCGATCGTGTAATATCCAGGTTTCGAGGGTGGCGAGTTGGGGAGTGCGATCGTAGAAGCTGAAGATTTCGGGTGCGTCGCCTAAGTCCATGTGCGGTTGGGTTTGGGTTTGTTGGGGTTTTTGCGCGACTTTTGAAGATTGAGATGTTTGTGGACAAATATTGATGTCACCAATTCGTAAAACATTTTTTCCGAAAGGAGATGAAATGTTTGCTAGTAAAGACCTTTCTAGTGTTACTCGAACATTTGTTTTACTAACGTTTTGTCCTAATACCTCTGAAAATATTTTCCACATCTCAGAAGCAACACCCCTAATGTATCCTTCGCTACAATTCCGGTCTTGTGCTATTTTTGCATATCTCTGACCTTGGAAGGTTTCCCTTAAGATAGCCTGTTGCAGGTCATCTAAGTGGTTTCCCGTCTTGGAAAACACTAACTCGTCGGCAAATCTTAAAATTTCCTTAAGCTCCATAATTCTCGGCTCTGTTGGTTTTTAGCTATTTTATCTAATTTTTTATGACATTATCTTACATTTTATCTGACAGAATACAACTTTTTATCATGCTGCAAACTAAATTCCTCTCCGCTCAGCATGATTGTATGATGTCTTAGTATAAAAACTTAATTATTCACACATCCTAGTTAAATTCTACAAAACAATGCGTACAAAGTTTTTATTGGTTTCAACTTGTCTTGTTTTAGGTTTTTTAGTAACGGCGCCTGTATCTATTGCTAGAGATCCTTGGGCCTTATCAGGCGATCAAAAAAGAGGACGTTGCCAATTTAATGAAGGTCAGGATGAATGTGGTTTTGGACAATATCCTGTAAGAGATAGAGGAAATGCTAGACAAATAGGAGGATTTTATATAGACCCTTTAAGCCCTTTCCAAGCAGGTGATTCAATAGCATTTTTTTACGATGTACAATATTGCGGTAGCAATAATTGGTCAGGTGTTGATTTTCATATACTTTCTAATCCAGGAAAAAATTGGATAAAGTTTCAAGGAAATGTATGTCAATTTAGGTACGGTATTGGGAAACGTCAAGGAGGAGCTTCCACTCTTGAATTTGAAATGAACTATTATTTGGATTACTAGCAATATATTTTTCATTTGAAAAGCGATCGCCCTTTCTCTAAAAAAACAAAGGCAGATCGCCCTTTTCGCCCAAATTTCGACCTACGCACCCCAACAAAAGAAACCGGGTTTTTCACTAAATCTGCCATTTCCATGCAGTATCTTCGCAAAAAACCCGGTTTCTGAGCTCTCAGGCCCAAGTCCTATTAGTGACTATGCCCGTGATCACCATGAGAATGTCCGTGATCACCATGAGAATGCCCACCGTGAGAATGTCCACCGTGAGAATGCCCGTGATCCCCATGAGAATGCCCGTGCCCTTCATGAGAATGACTGTGCTCGCGCTGCGCCGCAGCCAAACTCGGATTAACAGCAACCGCAGTCTCACTCAACAACGCTTCAATCTGCGGATTTGCCCACTCGGCGGCCATTTTCAGAAACTCTGGATGGTCGTTAACGCAAGGCAATTTGCGGTAAGTAATTCCTTGACGCTGTTTCTGCAAAGACTCAATAATGTGGTCTACATCTAACAAAGTTTCGTGATTTTCTGTCGCAAATCCGATCGGCATAAAGACGATCGCAGTTGCACCCAGATCGATCAAATTCTTCGCAGCCAACGTCGCATCCGGCTGCGTCCATTCAATCAGCGGTGTGTCGTGATTCAGCCAACCCACCGAAATCAAAGGATAGCGATACATCAAACGTTCCCGCACGCGATCGTACAAAGCTTGACTTTCCACAATTCCCGAAGTAAAGCCCTTCGCCTTGTGCGGACAACCGTGATTCATCAGCACAATCCCAATTTGAGAAGGCAAATGCGCTACAGCTAAATCGTTCTTAATTTCCTCTTCAACCAAATCCGCCATTAGCTGGATGTAAGCAGGTTCATCGTAAAAAGAAGGAATGTAGCGCTGTCCTTTTACCCAATGTTCTTTGCCATCAAAGGTTTGTGCTAAAGCTTTATTCACCTGTTCGACTGCAATGCCGCTGGTGAAAACAGAATCAACTACCAACAGCGGATAAATCAGAATTTTGTCAAATCCTTCTGCTTTAATTTGCGGAATTACTTGTTCCGGCAAAAACGGCGCGCAAAAGTTAAAAGCTTTGAACACTTTTACTTTATCGCCCCATTTCTCCTGTAAATTCTTTTCAATCCCGGCGCGCTGCTGTTCAAAAATTGCATTGTGCGGCGAAACGAATTGACCGTGTTGGTGACTCCACTCGTGCAAGTCAAAGATTGCTAAAATCTTCGCCAGCGGCGGATAAATCCAAAGCGGTACTGGCGCAAACTTTGCCGTAAGCAAATTTAAAGCTTGTTCGTTGTAGTTGGCAAAATCGTCGTAGCTTTCGACTTCGCCGTAACCCATCAGCAATACAGCAACCCGATCGTTACTTGCGGGTGCTGCAGATGTTTTGTACTCGATTTTTTCTGGAGAAGCAACCACTTTGTATTCCTCAATTTTATTTATTCTAAGAGATCCAGGCAGGATGAAGGGGGGAATCGGAGATTTTTCATTGTGTGCGATCGCACGACGGTTGCGCGCGGGGCTGATTCCCGGTTTCTGCGCCCATACTTCCCGGTCAAATCTCTTATTTATCCTAGAAAGCGGATTGATGAGCATCAGTCCTAAATCGGTTTTTTGACCCTGACCCGAAATTCCTAGGGCAGCTAAGCTGGCAGGCCTCTAATTTTCACAATCCTGTTTCTTTAAGCTTTTGTGGGGTCAGCTTCGACGCCGCCGGAAAAGTTAAATCTAAATACAGAACAGCTTAAAACTAGAATCAGCCTTTGCTAAGCTTGACAGGGGATGGGGCGGGGGGGGATAACTTTCATGTTTTCTTAAGACTCCCTCACCTTGCCTCTGACTAAAGCGGTTTGGAGCGTTCCCAGCCTTTAACTTGGGGGGATACTCTTCAAACTAGACTCTATTATAAGTTTAACACCCTATCCCCTGGGGTAGTATATGATATAGTAGCTATATGATAAAGTTATGTTGCGAACTATATTAACTTTCTTGACGAACTATGAGACTGGTAATTTGCCCCGGAGTCCACGAACCAAAGCTAACCGACTGTTTCCTGACGGGACTTTCGGGGCTTTGGGGACTGGCAGCCGATCGCCAAAACCAGCAAATAGTCGAGCCTGTCAAGATTTTTGCCGCTCATAAATATCCGCCTTTTTCAGCTCTTGACATATGGAACTTTTTGTGCAGCGAAGAGTTAGCAGGAGAAAGTCTAGTATTTGTGAGCTTTTCGGCAGGAGTAGCCGGGGCGATGGGGGCGGCTTGGATGTGGCAGCAACTCGGCGGCCAAGTCGGGGCATTTTTTGCCTTAGACGGGTGGGGAGTACCCCTGGGGGGCAATTTTCCCATCCACCGAATCAGCCACGATCGCTTTACGCACTGGAGCTCGGCAATTCTCGGTGGCGGTGGAGAAAGCTTTTATGCAGATCCGCCGATCGAACATTTGGATTTATGGCGAGCTCCCCAAACGGCAAAAGGCTGGCACGTCAGCAAAACCGCCGCCGGCATTGAGACTGTCGCACCCACAACCGCAGCAAAATTTTTAGTCCACCTATTGAAACAATACGGAGTCCAGTCAGTTGTTTAATCTTAATTTAGTATCCTCTGCGATCGCACCTATTGCCACCATCGCCGGCCTAGAAAATTCTCTCACTTCAGGCACAACAAACAGCCTCAAACAGTGGTTG
This sequence comes from Microcoleus sp. OTE_8_concoct_300, assembly GCF_031383065.1. Taxonomy (NCBI): domain Bacteria; kingdom Bacillati; phylum Cyanobacteriota; class Cyanophyceae; order Oscillatoriales; family Microcoleaceae; genus Microcoleus; species Microcoleus sp. OTE_8_concoct_300. The sequence goes on from NZ_JANMZH010000589.1 coordinate 10,981, forward strand.
ATATTTAGCGCCTCAGCATTTTTAGTCTCAATTCCAGTCTTCGTGCAAGCACCGTTAGTGCGTTTATATCCAACCATCAGTTTGCTATCAACTATCCCCTGGTTTGTACTTAGTTTAATCCTCATTTTCCGCCCCAAAACACAACTTTGGGGAGATTTATTATTAGGATTTGCCGGATGCTGGCTGGCAGGTTCTATCTATTGGGGCTGGTTCAGATGGGAACCTATTTTACATCTACCTATAGAAGCAATTGGCTTGCCTTTTGCTATTTGGTGCTTGGGCAAATCTTGGGGGAAAGTTGGCGGCTATTTTTATTTAGGTTCCCTATTGGGTACTGCCATTACTGATTTATATTTTTACTTAACTGGGTTGATGCCCTACTGGCGCCAAGTGATGCACGCGGAACCGGAATTAGCTATGCCGATTTTTCAAAGTGCGATCGGTCAAATTGACACTCCTTGGGGCATAGGTTGCGCTCTCGTTTTAATCGCTGTGTTGCTAACAGTCGGTTTGCTGAGTTTGCGCGGCACGCAACTGCACTGGCGCGCTTTTAGCGGAGCGGTGTTAAGTACGCTTTTGGTAGATGGTTTATTTTGGCTGGCTGCTTCTGCGGCTTAAGATTTATGATTGGTTCCTATGTTGGTAATTTTTGACCGCAGATGTGGGCGGATTGACGCAGATTAACGCAGATTTTTTGATAGATGTAGTCTTGAGATTCCCGATTTCTTAAAGAAGTCGGGAATTTGGGTATTTGCGGAGGGGTGTTAAGCACTCTTTTGGTAGATGGTTTATTTTGGCTGGCTACTTCTGCGGCTTGAGATTTATGATCGATCCTATGTTGGTAATTTTTGACCGCAGATGTGGGCGGATTGACGCAGATTAACGCAGATTTTTTGAGAGATTTAGTCTTGAGATTGCCGATTTATTAAGGAAGTCGGGAATTTGGGTGTTTACTGAACAATTATGAGTTAAAATCTAAAATCTAAAATATCAGAATCCAAAATCAATATCATGTCTTTCATTTCAATTCGCGGTGTAGAACATTATTACGAGTGGATAACGGCAGATAACTGTGCTAAGCCGTGCGGCAAACCAGTGATGGTATTTCTCCACGGCTGGGCGGGCTCGGCGCGCTACTGGGAAAGCACGGCACGGGCTATTGCTGATGATTTTGATTGTTTGCTTTATGATATGAGAGGTTTTGGCCGATCGCCTTTGCCGAAAGAGCCTCCTGAGTCTAGCTACGAACTCGAAACCTACGCCCGCGACTTAGCTGAATTATTAGAAGCTCTGAATTTAAGCCGCGTCTTTCTCAATGCTCACTCCACAGGTGCCTCAATTGCTACTTTATTTCTCAACCTTTACCCCGAAAAAGTAGAAAAAGCAATTCTCACTTGCAGCGGGATTTTTGAATACGATGAGAAATCTTTTACAACTTTTCACAAATTCGGTGGCTATGTGGTAAAATTTAGGCCATCTTGGCTGGCATCGATCCCTTTTGCCGATCGGCTATTTATGGCCCGGTTTTTGCGCCGTTCCCTGCCCAGAGAGGTCAGTCTGGCGTTTCTCAAGGATTTTTTAATGGCAGACGAGGAAGCTGCTATAGGTACAATGGTGACGGCCGTCAGCAAAAGAGCAGCCGAGGAAATGCCCCAAGAATTTGCGCGGCTGAGTGTTCCCACACTGCTTGTGGCCGGAGAATTCGATCAAATTATCCCCGCCATCATGGGAGAGCAAGCTGCCTCCCTCAGCAAAAAAGTAGAATTTGTTATAATTCCTAATACGGCTCACTTTCCGATGCTGGAGGATGCCGCAACATACTTGCAGCTAATTCGAGACTTTTTGCCAGCAGCGGCTTAGCTGAGTTATTGTTCATCTAATGTACGATCGGACAAGCAAGCTTTGACCCTGCTCAAAAACGGATACAAGCCCCCGACACTCGTCGTGAGCAGGCCAAAATTTTAGACTCTTGTTCAAGCTCCCAGATTCATCTGTGGAGTAAATCTAAAGTTGTTCGACAGAGCGCGACTCGACGGCTCGACAGAGCGCTCGCCGAATGTCTCACGCCCCCGTCTCACGCCCCCGTCTCAAATCTCAAATCGACTGACAGCGGCTTTTACTCGGATCTTAATTTTTAATTCCTAATTTCTTAAAGCGAAAGGTGGTACAATGAACGACCTCGACCAATACTATAAAGTGCTGGAACTGTTGCCGGGAGCTTCCAGAGAAGAAATTAGCCAAGCCTACAAGGATTTAGCGTTCATTTGGCACCCCGATCGCATCCCCAAAGACAATCCCAGACTACTACAGAAAGCTGAAGAAAAGATTAAGGAAATTAATCAAGCTCGCGAACAATTGCGATCGATTCAACCAAGAGGTCAGAATCAGAACGTTCAGCAAAAACATACTCAGCACAGAAACACCCAGCAACAAAATACTCAGTACAGAAACACCCAGCAACAAAACACCCAGCAACAAAATACTCAGTACAGAAACACCCAGCAACAAAATACCCAGTACAGAAACACCCAGCAACAAAATACCCAGCAACAAAATACCCAGCACAAACACACTCAGCACCAAAACACCCAGCAACAAAACACCCAGCACAAACACACTCAGTACCAAAACACCCAGCAACAAAACACCCAGCAACAAAATACTCAGCAACAAAATACTCAGCAACAAAATACTCAGCAACAAAATACCCAGCAACAAAATACCCAGCAACAAAATACTCAGTACAGAAACACTCAGTACCAAAACACTCAGTACCAAAACACTCAGCCACAAAACACTCAGTACCAAAACAATCAGTACAGAAATACTCAGTATCCAAACACCCAACACCAAAACACCCAGCCACCGCCGGCAAACCCACAAGCACCCCGCTACTCTTCTGAAACCTCTCCAGGAAAATATGCGGGAAATTATGCTGGAAATCCTTCAGGGCCCTATTCAGATGCGTCCCGCTACCAATCGCCGCCGCCATCTCAGTCTTACCGCCAAGCTGCGCCGCAAGCTCCCGATTTGAGTGGTTCCAACTTCAAAGGAGCTTCCTTAAAAGAAAGGGATTTTTCAGGGAGAAACTTGAGCAATGCAAACCTGAGTGAAGCCGACTTAAGCGATGCTTTTCTACACAACGTCAACCTCACAGGCGCGAATTTGCACAAAGCAAACTTGTTTAGGGCTAATTTGTTAGGAGCTTGTTTGATCAATGCCAACTTGAGAGAAACCAACTTAATCGGAGCAGATTTGAGCGGTGCAGACTTGAGCGGTGCGGACTTAACAGGAGCGAAAATCGGTTACGGCGATCGAGTTATGGTAAAACTCACCCGAACTACATTAACAGGTACAATTTTACCCGATGGTACGGTTCACGAGTGACGTACTGCTAGACACTCTGCTAAGCAGTTCCACATTTAAAGGGTGCATCTCAATGAAAGCAAATATGTATGTAGGGGCGAAGCATTCCGGCAGTAAATATGAGCTTCTAACCAATAAATCCATCTACCCTCAGGCTTCGCTCCTGCTTTCATTGAGATACACCCCCTTTAAATTGCACGCTTCAGCATTACCTTTATGCTTCAATACGGGCGAATGGCTCATTTTATCTATTTGTCTTTGTGGTGGTAGCCGGAATTGGCTTTTTAGGACAGGAATTATCTTTCCCGGTTTTCTGTGTAGTGGTGATTGGTGGAGTTTTACTTACATCATTGGTGCATTACAACTTAAGCAGGATAAACGCTTACAAGAGGAAATTTTCTTATAATTAATGAAAATGGCCAGCGGTAGATTACCGTTAATTGGTAATATTTTAGGCAAGGCTTTGAATCCGAGCAATAATTCCCTGGATTCTGAAAATCCTGAGCACTAAAGTCCTGACTATGAACCCATAGCGGTTACGCTCGCGATCGCACAAACCGAGTTTTTTTACCGGGTTCAAGGACTGCAACGAACTCTTTTGGTTCATCAAACCCCGTTTCTGCCTCGAACACGGTTAATCGAGCTTCATATTACAGCAACCCCCAAAACGGTTCCTCTTTTTTCGATCGGACGACTTCCATCGGACTTCGGTTATTAATTACTTACTTGCGGCGATCGCGCAACTTTCGTCCAGCAGCCAGCATAGCGCCTCCCGCCATTAAACCCCCCACAGTCATAGGTTCGGGAACCGGCTCAGGTGGTGTCGTTGGTGTGGGAACCGGCTCAGGTGTTGTCGTTGGTGTGGGAACCGGCTCAGGTGTTGTCGTTGGTGTGGGAACCGGCTCAGGTGTTGTCGTTGGTGTGGGAACCGGCTCAGGT